>JADFPZ010000223.1 GCA_022562075.1 Candidatus Zixiibacteriota bacterium
GGGCGTAGGCCAGAAGAAAAGTAGCGGCCAGTGCAAAATAGTTGCCGAAGGTCAGGTTATGGTGAAAACCGCCGGAGGCATAATAAGTCTGGTCCGAGGCAATCGGTGGTGGCCACGGCCGAAACCAATGCCAGCCGGTATAGTGCTGTACTATGGCATAGATAGAGACAAGAATCATACCGGCTGAGAGTGTCATCAACAGTGCACTGCGGTAAAACCTTTGACGCATCAAATGAACAGCTATCGGAATTACCAGAAACAGCCATTCTTCTTTTAGCATTAGTAGAGATTTAAGAGGAGTTGCGCCGGCCAGAGCAGCTATGACATTCCATAGCAGGTAGATTCCCACAGCCCAATAAAAATATTTTAATTCCGGCTCAAAAAAGTTTTTCTTTGTCAAAATTATCAAGGCTAAAAAAACAATTAAGGCCAGCCCCAGACTAATCTGCGATAATGCTATTGAAAATGTAGAAGTGAAAAGAAAGAGACTAAAGAAATAGAAAATAAGATTATTCAGCCAGTCTTTCTTGGCAGCGGTCATTTAATCAAATCACCTTCAACCAGTTCTACCAGAATATGAATAATAAATATATGCTCTTCCTGAATGCGCTGTGTGGAGGGATGCGGTATTACCAGGGCACGGTCGACGGCGCCAGCGAGTTTGCCACCGCTATTTCCCAATAGTCCTACTGTAATAATTCCCATTCTTTTGGCAGTGTCTACTGCTTTAATGAGGTTAGGGGAATTGCCGGAAGTTGAAAGAACAAAAAGCATGTCCCCCTTTTGTCCAATTCCTTCAACCTGTCGTGCAAAAACATTTTCAAAACCGAAATCGTTGGCGGCAGCAGTCAGCACTGCCGTATCAGCAGATAGCGCTATAGCCGGCAGCGCTTGTCTGTTTCTTTCAGCAGAGAGCCGCACAATCATTTCGCCGGCAAAATGCGAAGAGTCCGCCGCCGAGCCGCCGTTGCCGGCCAGAAGCAGTTTGCCTCCGGTGCCGATAACTCCGGAAATTACCGCAGCCAGTTCAAGTATTTGAGGCCCAAGTTCTTCAACCATAGATTTGCGGAGGATAGAAGTTTCCTCTGCTGTTTTTTTTAGAAAAATTAGTTTTTCATCTTTCTTCATACGATCACGTGCTCTTTTGAGTGTGTTGCTGAAGTTAGTTCTCTTAAGTAATTATGGCTGGGATCATCTTCGAGTGAGTTTCCGCAGACGATAAACGAAGCGCCAGCTTCTATCTTTTTAGCGCATTCCTCGGGACTGGTCAGACCGCCGCCGACCATAACCGGAATATCAACATAAGAACTTGTCATCTGAATCATCTCATCCGGCACGGCCTGAGTTGCTCCGGAGCCGGCTTCAAGGTAGACCATTTTCATGCCCAGATACTGAGCCGCCAGAGCATGGGCACAGGCGATGTCCGGTTTTGTTCTCGGAATCGGTAAGGTGCCGGAGATATACTGCACCGATGTAAGTGAAGTAGATTCTATCAGCATATAGCCTGTCGCGATAGTTTCTAAGTTAAATCTTTTGACCAGTGGCGCCCCGCGTACCTGCTCATCAATCAGATAGTTTGGATTACGTCCTGATATCAGCGACGTGAACAAAACCGCATCGGCCTCAGGCGTCAGCTGCGCGAACGAGCCGGGGAAAATAATCACCGGCAGGTTGGTGGCGCTTTTTATCTCTTTGACAGATTGCGAAAAGTTTGTGTTCAGCATAAACGAACTACCCACCAGAATAGCGTCAACTCCGCAGTCTTCGGCTGCTTCGGCCATCGACAGTCCCTGGCTTTGTCCATAGCGGTCAGGGTCGATTAAGAGCAAAAAGCCGCCGCCGCGATTTTCTCTGGTGCTAATCAATTGTTGAAAGACTGGTCCGTGTCTCATTTGTTGCCTCTATGTTTTATAAATAACTCCCTGGCTCTCTCAAAAAAGTTTTTAACTTTTGTTTCGCTAGCCACACTTCCCTGTGCAAAATTTTTTTTCCCGCCGCCACGGCCGCCAAACTCCGGCAGCAGCTCTTTGGAAAATTTACCAATATCTATTTTGAACTTTGTGGTGGCTTCGCTGCTGGCCGAAGCCATAAATGTCTTCTTGCCGTTAACCTGTCCCAGCCCCAGGGCAACAACCGCTTCGGCGCTATCTTTCTGCTTATCAATCCAGCCGGCCATGATATCTTTATCGGTCTCGCCAAAATCATGGGTGAGCATATGGACGCCGTCAATTTCTGTAGATTCTCCGATGGCACTCTCTGAGCCGGAAAACATATTAGCTTTGACTTTTTTTAACTCACGCAAGAGAGAACTGTTACTTTCTTTGAGCTGCTCTACACCTTCGATTATATCGTCCCCCTGACGACCGACCAACGTGCCAATTTGCCTCATAAGATTCTTGTCAGAAAGCATCAACGTGAGAGCTTCTGTGCCGGTCACAGCTTCCAGACGCCTTACGCCTGAGGCAACTCCGTTTTCCAGAGTGATTCTGAAAGGACCAATCTGCCCAACGTTTTCCACATGTGTGCCGCCGCAAAGTTCTTTGGAAAAATCGTCTATTGATACAACCCGCACCTTGTCACCGTATTTTTCACCGAACAAGGCCATGGCGCCTGTCTTTTTTGCTTTTTCAAGCGGCATGACTTCTGTGTTTACGATAGAGCCTTTAATTATTTCGCCGTTGACTATTTCTTCGACCTGACGGATTTCTTCGGGCGTCATCGGCTGATGGTGTGAAAAGTCAAAGCGAAGTCTGTCAGGCCCGACATATGAACCGGACTGCCTGACGTGCGTCCCCAGAACTTTTCTGAGTGCCGCCTGGGCCAGATGAGTGGCAGTATGATTACGCATTATATCCCAGCGCCGCTCGACATCGACTTGAACTATTACCTGGATTTTGTTGTCAACAACATCTGCAACATTTTCCTTAGACCCCTTAGTCAATTCTGCTTCATGAATGTACATGCCATCGGAATTATGCATTACAAGAACATTGAACTCGATCTGTTTGTTGTAAATTTTCCCAATGTCGCTAATCTGTCCGCCAGATTCTACATACATTGTTGTTTTATCGAGAATTAGCGCCCGTGACTCAAATTGATCGTAAATTCTTGAAGAATTAGTATCGGCAGTAAGCCCTTTTGTTTCTACCGAGTAAAGCAATTTAGCTTTCGTTTTGAAATCGTAGTTGTGTACAAAAGTAGTTGGTTGAAAACGAATGCCCTGTTTTTTTAAGATTTCAGCAATATTCTCAGCATGTTCCTTGTATGCTGATACTTTTTTCGACTGCTGCTGCTGCCTGGACATTGCTTTATCGAAGCCATCTTGATCAAGTGTCAGGCCGTGTTCGGCTGTGATGATTTCCGTTAAGTCATACGGAAAGCCGTAAGTGTCGTGCAACCGGAATACTTCCTCTCCGGGGAAAACTCGAGCCTTGCTGCCTTTTAAGTCACCAACGATTTTTTCTATATGATGCAGACCTGTCTCAAGAGTGCGGCCAAAAGCTTCTTCTTCAGCGTGAATAACGTTAATGATATGCGGACGCTTCTCTTTGATTTCAGGGTAAGCCTGTCCCATCTCTTCAACCAGCACCGGCACAAGTTTGTAGATGAATGGCTCGTTCATGCCTAAGTTACGACCATGTCTGGCGGCGCGGCGCAGGATGCGTCTTAAAACATAGCCCTGACCCTCGTTTGAGATACCGGCGCCATCGGCAATTGCGAAAGTTAAGGCTCTTAAGTGGTCGGCTATGACATGATGCGAGGCGAGATTCTTTTTATAGTCAGCTTTGGTTATATCGCTGATAGCAGCAATGATATTTTTGAAGAGGTCTATATGATAATTTGTTTCTACATTTTGATTTATCGCGGCCAGCCGCTCTAAACCGGCACCGGTAT
>JADFPZ010000224.1 GCA_022562075.1 Candidatus Zixiibacteriota bacterium
GTAGATTTTGATCCTGAAGTTGTCCGCAGCTATCGTCTCTTGGGTTACGAAAACCGCGACGTAGAGGACAACAAGTTTCGCGATGATAACGAAGACGGCGGCGAAATCGGCTCCGGCCACAGTGTCACTGCTCTGTACGAAATTAAATTCAACAAAGAAGCTGACAAAAAGCAGATTGGCAAAATATTTATCCGTTACAAAAACCCGGAAACAGGTTTTGTCGAAGAGATCAACCGGCCGATTACCACCAGTATATTCGACCGCAACTTTGCTCACTCCAGCCCTGATTACAAACTGGCTGCGGCCGCTGCCGAGTTTTCTGAAATTATGCGGGAATCTTATTGGGCCAGAGGCTCGGATTTGGGCGATGTGCTTTCTCTGGCGAATGATGTTTATAATCAAACCGGCCAGGACGATGTGCTGGAACTGATGAACTTAGTCACCAAAGCCAGACAGCTCAAACAGGAACTTGCCAGTAATGATTCTCAAGAGTAGTTCATGATGAAAGGGCCGGTCTCAAAACCGGTCCTTTTTCTCAAATCAGTTTATATCATTTTTCAATAATGAGCTTAATAGTCTTGAAATGATAACTGTGCATTTTTTCACTATTATCAAATGGCGCTAGACTCATCCAGACAGTTCCCATCAAAGCAAGATCAAAGGGTGAACCAGTATTTAAGGACCTGCTTAATTCCACTGTCCAGAGACCGTTGGCCCAGTTTCCCCGGACGCGGATATCTCCCCTGTCTCCCGTAAACGGTGCAGTCACCACCGCCGGCTGAATTGCCCCGACATCAAAAATATCCAGACTGAAGCGATATGGCATGAAATATTTCGAACGCATATCTATCCAGTATCTGAAGGCCGGATGATAACTCAAAAAATAAGGCTCATCCCATTCACGATTTAAGTTCGAGGCATAACCACCGCCGGCTGAGTTATCAAACCGGATCCCTGCGCTTGAATCGCTGGCTGCCGCTGCCCACCAGCCATCATCTGCCTCGCCAACCGGATTAGTGCTCAGCGCTCTCCAAATCCAGACGTCGGCAGTATCGCCATTTGTATAATGTCTGGCTGCTTGCTGGCTGTTACCCAGGTGACAGCTCTGCAGACAGCCCGATCTTCTCCCGTGAAAAGATACCGCTAACTGGTCCTCAAAATAGACTGACTCTCCAAAAATTGAACTGTCGGACTTTTGTTCTATCCAGCCGCTGTCTGTTTTGATAAGCCGGCGATTATACGACCTGCTGTCATCCTGCCACTGAAACAAAAAGAAAATATACCGCCGGTTTCTAAAACTTTTAACGAGAATATTAGTAGAGCCATTATCAAAATTATCTCCGCCAGTTACTGGTACCAGTACAGAGTCAACCCCATACCATTCAATTGTGTGGGCATGACCATCGAGCACGATATTTCGATTCATCCTTCGGCTGGTTAAGGTCATGGGAGTGTTCACAAATTCAGCTACTCCCCAGGCGACAATGGTGTTAATGAGAATAAAAGCTGCAAAAGCAGCCCAGATTCTCTTGCCCTCTTTTAACCTGAAAATAATTCTGCTCTCATTTCGGTCTCTTTGAATAATTCGAACTATCCCGTAAATAACAGAAAACACCAGCACTCCCCAAAAGCTGATCAAATGCATGTTTTTAAGTGAAGCATAAAACAGTTGGCCGGTAATCTTTCCTGAATAAACAAGCAGTCCCGATATAATAGCAAAAAATAACAGGAGATTTATTACCAAAGCGATATTGCTCCGCCACTTTTCGGCCATATTCGAATTCAGCTTTTCCAAATGTTTTTCTTTAGCAGAAATAATTCTTAGAGCTATTTTCATTATCAGCAACCCTGCCAGCGCTATCCCGGCATAAAAGTGAAGCAGCTGAGTGTTATAGCCAAACTCTATAGATCGCAGCCAGACCAGCCATTCGGGCAGCGGCAGGCGGTTGCCAAACAGCATCAGGCGAATGCCCGTAATTGACAGGTAAGAGAAAACTACAAAAGTCAGGGCGTTAATAATTCTTATAGAAATTTTCAAAATAGAAAAACTCCGGTTTCTTTCATAAGAAACAAAACTTTTCTAAGCTATGCTAACAGTAAAAAGAAAACCCGACCGCGCTAGTAGCGGCCGGGTAATATATTAGAAGTGTTATGGCCTGAGATATCAGCTGCAACCCGAAGTAGCGCCGCAGGTATCACATTTGAGGCAGGTGCCGTTGCGTACCATAGTAAACTGCCCGCACTCACTGCACATGTCACCTTCGTAGCCTTTCAGTCGCGCTTCTCTGATTTCAAGGATACGTCGTCCTTCGGTTGAAGTTGAAGTAGAGGTAACTGTTGTTTGGGTAAACTCAAAATGCGCCGAGGCGCTTTCAAATTGTTCATCAGCAATCGAACTCTCCTTCTGTGTAACATTGGCCTCTGCTCCCTTATCTTTATCAATACGGTTAATAGATTCTTTATCAGAGCCGTTGCTGCTGCTGCCTGCATCACCGTTTGACAAATCCTGTACCAGATGGCGGGTGCGAATATCATTTTCGGTCCGTTTTCCGGTCGGAACTTTTCTGTTGGCAACCAGCTTAATTTCCTCTTCTTCTTCAAAGTCCATGGCTTCGCCCATCGGCTCACCCAGAGTATCGCTGCGCAGATCCTCTTCGGATACCTGCGCCAGATCATTGCGTTCCAGATAAGAAATAGCCAGCTCACGGAAGATGTAATCTATTATTGAAGTTGAGCGCTTGATGGACTTATTTCCCTGAACCAGGCCGTTGGGTTCAAAGCGGGAAAACAAAAAGGCGTCGACGAATTCTTCTAAGGGAACACCATGCTGAAGACCCAGCGAAACTGCAATAGCAAAGCAGTTCATCATGGAGCGGAAGGCTGCTCCCTCGCGATGCATATCCAGAAAAATCTCTCCCAGAGTACCGTCGCTGTATTCGCCGGTCCGCAGATAAAGTTTGTGCCCGCCAATAACTGCTTTTTGAGTATAGCCAGCCCGTCTTTGCGGCATACGGCGACGCTTGGCTATATAGCGGTAAATAATTTTCTCGGCCATCTGTTTTTAAAATATCTGGTTCATCAATCCCCTGTACCTGCACATTCGTAGTTGAGAAGCGATCTACTTGCTGCCCTCCGCCTGCACCTATGCCAGCTGAACTTTCTGCCAACATCGGCACCCCAAAATCAACGGCCGAGTCTATGGCCAGAGCAGATATAGCTCTTGTGTTCATGACAAAGCCCAGACTGCCTCCGTACAGGCTTTCCGCTTCTTCCAAGTACTCCTTAAAATCCACAGCTGAGGCAAAGCTCTCCACCTGGCTGGTTTGCGAAATTTGTTGAATCCGAGGATCGTCTTCTACGGAACCCAGCCCCTCGCCTAGGCCTGTAATAAACGCCCAGGGAGATTGGGCTGGCTGAGTATAAGGATTAGCCACCTGCAGCATGGCCCACAAACCAGCTGCGCCAATAACCAAGACAGAGATAACTATAAAATAATAATAAAACGTATAACGTCGATCCATATATTTATATTGTTAATTCTAAGAAGCGTCTTTAATTATGATTATAATACCACATACACAGCAAATAAATATGCCTGTCTTTATATAGACGTTTAATATTAATAAAAGTTACAAAATCGTCAAGACTTCTCGTCAGCTATTTTATTATAGAAAATAAAAAAAACATAATTTACCCTAAATGCGTATTTTATTCTATAATAATGTTATGGTCATATAAGGCTTATAAGGCATATTTTAATTTTTCCTTAACTTGCTAGAGAATAATAATTTTTATAAACAAAAAAGGTTGCCCAAAATTCATGACACCGGAAATCTATGGGATGGGAGTAAGTGTTTCAGAAGTAG
>JADFPZ010000027.1 GCA_022562075.1 Candidatus Zixiibacteriota bacterium
GATATTATCTGCAGGCATGGATGCAGGCATGTTGTTAGAAAAGATATTTACCGCTACGTGACTGTTAAAGAAGAAACTTGTGTCGGCTACAGTGCCGCCGGCAGTCTCAGCCATTATCAAGACTATTCCATCTGCTGAAGGATCGTCATATCCTGAAAACCAGATAGAGGTAGCAATACCTTCATGGTCCTTGGTTCTTTGCTGATGTGATTTCATTGTGCCTTCGTCGGTGGTGAAATACACAACAGTAGAATCATTTACCGGATTGTTATACATATCTGATACAATAGCTGATATTTTGTTTTCTTCAACTATGTTATCCCAGTAAGGCACGTTGCAATCTTCGGACCCTATCGAAATTTTTGCTGGGGGTCCGGCAGAAATGAGTACCTGAGTTGCGTTTGACATTATAGTATCAGAAGTTGCCCTTATATTGATTGTACCTGAGACTGTACCTGAATGGATACTTGCCTGAGCTTCTCCCTGAGAATTTGTTACTGCATTTAATGGTCCGTAGCCGACATTGCCAAGGTGTTCACCACCCCCGGGGCCATTCACAATTATGAAGCTTACCGGAATACCTTCCGGGACGCGATTACCGTTGATATCGTAACAAGTAGCACGAAGGATTCCCGATTCAACACCTCCGGTTGTCTTAACCGCCAATTGCATGGAATCTGAGACTAAATAAATTGAAGCAACTGTTGCGTCTGGCGTTACCTGCAGCTGTACTTCGGCGTTGCCCTTAATCCCTGCATCATTAACAGTAGCTACAAGATAAACTGTCAAAGCGTCGTTGCCTGAAACATAGTTAACAGTAGCAGAACCTGTTCCACCGGCTGTTACGGCAGTGGACGGAACTAAACCGAGAGCGTCCCACAGGCCGTTAGCGTTGGCATCAAAAATCAGGGAATCTACGTTTGAGGTCCAGTAGCCGTTGCTGTCTTTGTCTTCAAACTTTTCGCCAGCGGTAATCCAGATGTTTATTCCGTCCGCGACTGGCTGTCCCAGTGCATCACGAACTGTTATAGTAACCACTGAAGTATCAGCGCCGTTGGCCAAAAGCAGGCTTGGAGTAACAGAAATAGTTATATTGCCGCTGCCCTGTTGCGCAGCGTCTGTTATAGTAGCAGCACTGACGCTGCTGATTGAAGTATTTTCTACCGTAGCGCTAATGTTAATAGAGCCGGATGTGGTGGCGTTAAATACAACGGCAGCTACACCACTGGCATCGGTTGTGTCAGCTGTAGGAGTAAAGTAGCCAGAAGTCGAGGGAGACACAGTAAAATTAACAACGCGATTCGCAAGAGGCGTACCTGACGAAGTAACCGTAGCCGTAACAATCGCGGTAGTATTGGTTTCAATAGTAGCCGGACTCACTATCAGAGCCAACGTACTCCCGGCAGGAGTGTCATCTACTACATTCTTGGAGCTGCATCCGGCCAATAACAATACAGCCAGAGACAAGGTCAAAACTGATTTGACCATCGATTTTTCTTGATAGAACTTAAACATGCTCTCTCCCATTATTTGAATTATTCAACTTTTTAAATCTTAAGAATTGCTTATAGATATTTATCGGTAGATTTTTGGATCGGTTTAGACAGAAAAAGCCCGTTTCTTACTAAGAAACGGGCTTTTTAGAGATAATTTCGGCTAAAATTTAGTCGCCTAAGGCCAGCTCTTCTTCGACTATGGTAGGAGTTACAAAGATTACCAGGTCGCGGCTTTCTGTTTTAGTCGTACGAAATCTGAAAAGCATACCTATAATCGGAATATCTTTTAGGATCGGAATACCAACTTCGGACTCTATTTCGTCCTGAGTTGTCAAACCACCTATAACAGCTGTCTGGCCGTTTTCAACGATTACGTTTGTTTCGGCGTTGCTGGTATTAATAATAATTCCGTTGGGGTCAAACTGGAAAGTTGATCTTTCTGGTTTGAGATGCATTAGAATCCGATTTTTAGCAGTTATGTGTGGCGTAACTTCTAAAATAGTGCCTATTTCTTCAAATTTTATAACTACGTTTCCTGATTGATCAAACTGCTTTATCGGTATTTTTTGACCCACCTGAATCCTGGCAGTTTTGTTTTCTAAAGTGGTTATTTCAGGGTGAGCAATAATTCTCCCTTTACCGGAGGTTACCAGTGCCTCTACGATAGCATCCACAGACCAGCCACTTTGAATGGCGCTCACGGAATAACGGCCGGCTACGTCGGTGCCACGTGCAGTAAGCACTTCACCTTTTTGAGGATATGAGCGGCCGGACTGGGTTGTATAAGTACCCGCTGCGGTCCAGGCGATGCCAAGCTCTTGCAGATCAGTGGTGAATACTTCCAATAACTGAGTTGATATTTTAATCTGCCTGGCAGGTCTGTCCAGTTCTGCAATGAGCTTCGTAACTTTTTTCATATTTGCAGGAACTTCGCGCAGAATTATTGAATTTGAGCGAGAGTCGCTGATCACTTCGCCTCTCTCAGTTAAAAGAGATTTGGCGGTCTTGGCAATATCATCAGAGGTAGAGTTAGCAATTTTAATGATTTTGGTTTCCAGTTCTACCAGTTCGCGCTGTTCTTTCTTATGCTTTTCCTGCTCTGATGTCTCTTTGCGATAGTTTGCTTCCGTTAACACTCTTATATAACCGCTGGGTTCATCAACTACAGCCAGGCCATAAGTGCGTCCAATGATGTCTAAGGCATCACGCCAAAGAACATTTGTCAGCTTGATCGTTACGGCACCCTGAACATCGGGAGCAACAACTACGTTAACGTCACCATAATCGGCCAGAAAACTGAGTACCGAGCGGATATCGGCAGACTGAAACTGCAGGTTTTTGATTGGCTCTTTCTGGGCTACTACCAGAGCTTTTTCCGGAGCCTCTTCCTGAGCTGAAACAACCACCAGCAGTCCCATCGAAAAAGCCAGCAATACTGAAATTAGAATCAGTTTGTTATATTTTTTGCTAAACATTAGTCTATCCCTTCCTTACCTAATAAGAATCCATATTCAGTGCTACGGTACGGCTCCAACCATACTCAAATATCTGGAAATATACTTTCTCCATATCCACCCTAAGGACATAGCCTTTTTGTACTTTGTCACCGGCGCTAAGGATATATCCGAAACCATCTTTATCTTCAAACAAGGCTCTGTTACCTTCACCGGCAGCCTCGAGCACGCCAACCAGTTTCAGACCTTCGACATTCGGTACCCGCTTTTCGACCAGACTGTTGCTAATCCTGGTCTCATTGATAAGAGTCTCGAACGGGTCACGATAGCGCTTACCTTTGTATTTTATTACCAGACGCTTTGGAAATTCTGCAACCATCGTCCCTTTGATTTTCCTTAACTGAGCCGGGCTGCGACGGAATCTGGCAGTAGAGCTCTTTTTTACTTTCTTGTCAGTTTTAGCAACTGTAGTTGACTTGCTGCTTTTCTTTTTATTAGCAGATGATTTCTTGGTGTTGGCATTTTTTGCCAGAGTAGTTTTTTTGCTACTTTTGCTGCTGCTTGATTTTGCCAGGTTGCCAGCTTTTGCATTATTGGGGCTTAGCGGCAGGCCGGTTTTTTTCAGTTTTGATTGGGATGTCGATTTGCCGCTATCTTTAGACTTAATCTTCTTTGCCTGAGGCGTTTTGAACTGGGCTGGTTTTGAAGTAGCCGTAGACAGTTTTCTCGTAACTTTAGCTGTTTTTATCGTTTCCTTTTTTGTAGAAGGAACTGAGTTACCAGTCGGCTTTGTTAGCGAAGATGGCTTAGCTGCCAATTTCTTGGTCACAGGCTTCTTGTCAGCAGTAGCCAATTCTTGGGTAGAAGTCTTTGCCTGTGGCGCCTTATCAATTTCAGGAGAATACAGTTTCTTGGTTGTCGAAGGCTTCTTTATTTTGGGGACAGAAATTTCGGAGCTAGGCTTTTTAGCAGAGCTCGGTTCTTTCCTGGGATAAATAAACGGTTTTGATTCCGCTGATTCGAGGCTTGATTTGCGGTCATCATCAAGAGCTTTATTAATAGACGCTATTTTTGCAAATGAACTCTTGTCTGGCTCTTCTTTAGCAGACGAAGGCTTTGCTGCGACAGCCGGCTTCTCGGCCGGAGCAGACTTCTTGTATGAATCTGATGACCAGGATGCAAAAGGCTTGCTCTCTTTATCGTAAACGAAGAGAAATACAGAATTATTTTGAGACTCTATTCTATAAGTTGATTCGCCTTTCATGTCCAGAACTATGCGTACAATTTTCTCCGGGTTCACGGCGTATTGACTGGTACGAATGCTGGTTATTCGACAGTCGGGTAGCTGCTCATAGGTCTTGGCGCTCAGATCGTGAGTGGCAGAAAGGATATCTACAATTATTCTGAATGGTTTGCCATCTTTGGCAATTTCTGTTTGATGTGTGAAACGTACTTTTCCTTTAACATTTATCTTTGCCACCGTAAATCCGTTTGCTTTTTCCAGCTCAATGCTCTTCACTTTCGAAGAATAAGCCGGAGTCGCTGCCACTAATATGACAGCACACAATATTGTTAAAAAGCTCCTCATTAGTTCCCTCAAACTATATTTCCAATTCGTGGAGTCGTTCCGATTCCTGTACAAAATATGTTGACAGTGTAAACACTGCAGTTATTGTTTCTTTTTTCTTTGAAAGATTTTGTAGTCCGTCTTTTTGCGCCTTACTGGATATTGCCACGTTTTTGGCAGTAATCTTGACGCCTGAAACGTTGGCAATAAAAGGGAAGTTGGCCACATAGCTCATGAAAGTTGCAAACTCATGGAAGCCGCCGACCATCTCGATCTCAAAGGCTGTGACGTTGTAAAATTCTTCCGGCTCAATCGGAATAGGCTTAATCTTTTTGATTGTGGTGCCGGTTATGGAAGAAGCGGTATGAAGTTGCACCAGTAATGAAGGAATCTGCTTCACCTCCGGCAGAAGAGATTCGATCTGGTCGTAGCGCTTTACTAAATCTTCATATTCAATCTGCAAAGCATCCAGAGATTTTGCTTTCATCTCAACATTGCGCAGATTCGTTGTAATTATTTCAAATTCCTGAGTCCTGCTGCTTATCTGGGCGTCATAATTTTCATAAACCTTGATATACCAGAAATATACGATCACCAGGAACGCAACCGCCCCGAGAATTAATTTTTGATTTTTTGGGTCTTTGAAGTCCATTATATAATCTCTTCTTAATTCAGCTTTTTATGGCTGGTTTTTGGTGAACTTCTCTTTTTTGTTCCTAAAGCACTGGCAATCATCTGACGCATCTCATCGTCTGACAGATAATGTAAGTTTGCATTAATCACGAAGTTGTGAGCTTTGTGATTTTCAAACGTCACTTCGGAGGTAGAAGTTAATTCCACTTCATCAAAGTAATCAGAGCGCATCATCTTAATCATAAATGAAGCCAGAGCATTCAAGGTAAAGGCGTAGCCTTCAATTTTGACGGGTCTTACTGTCGGCAGGCCGCCCTTAGCTATTGCAGGTTTGGCTGTCGCCTTATTTTGAGAGGCACTCGCCCCCTTTTTCTTGTCATCTTTTTTGTCACTTACTTCTTCAATTCGCCCCAGCCAGACAAAATCAGGAACAATCTTCGCAAAATCGTTTAGGATTCTGACCCAGGTTGAGCGATGGCTGTCTAATCTTTCCACTGCCGCCATACGCTGTTTTACTTTGTTCTTAACATCTATCAGAGCATCGACAACTTTGATATCTTTTTTGAGCATGGCAGCGCGCTTGTTGGCGATTTTGATTCTGGCATCAAGGCTTGTTAGTTGCTGCATCTGATATAATGTCACCCCGGCCAGCATCACCAGAATTCCGATGACACCAATAGCTGCATATGCTCCGCTTTTTCCGAAAGAAAGGTTAAACCTTTTCTTTTGAAATTCTTTTGGTAGTAAATTTATTTCTATCATCATGGTATGCCTACTTTGTCTTCCTCATAGCCAGACCTACTGGAACTGAAAGAAGCGGCGCAATTTTTTCCGGCTGCAGGTACTGGAACAGTTCGGGGTCGTAGTCTACATTTCTCAGAGGATTAGCAATCTCTAGCGGGACACCCAATTTGGACTGCAAAAATTCAGGCAGATAAGGTATCAGCGCTCCACCCCCGGACAAAACCAGCCATTCGACATTATCAATTTTGGCTTGAGACTTAAAGTATGAAAAGGCCAGCTCGATTCCTGAAATCAGTTCATCGGTCGCTGCTATAATAGTGGCTTTGAGCATGTCCTGGTCAACAGAATCCTGCATTTCACCCTTAATAGCTTTATTGGTAAGCTCCGGATTGAGCCGGAATTCCTTTTGAATGGCGTCATAGACATCACGGGTTCCCGAGGAAACGTCGCGGGTTGACTGGTATTGTCCATCTACAATATAAGTAATGTTAGTGACATCATGGCCAATATTGACCAGAGCTGTAGTTCTGGTCGGGTCTACGTCGTAATTGTTGATATATGAATTATAGATAGCCAGGGAGTCATCATCGACAATAACAGGATTCAGCCCGCAATCCTGAATCAGTTCCAGGAACATTGCCAGATACTCGCGTCTGGCCGCGACCAATAAGACATCCATCTTATTTTCTTCGTCGTTTGTACTTATGATGTGGTAATCCAAAGAAACATCATCTATATCGAATGGCGCACGTTGTTCTGTTTCGAACAAAATCGCCTGCTCGGCTTCTGCGCCGGTTTTCTTATCAATAGTGAACCGGTCGGTTATTACGCCGTGACCTGAGATTGAAACTACTACATCTTTTATTTTGGGGTCAGTCTGATCTATAAGTGACTGAATATTGAATATAACAGCTTCCCGGTCTCTTATTTCATCGGCAACTATCGCCTCGGGGGGAAACTCTCTGATTCCAATAGCGGCGACAGCATAGCCGTCTTTGGTATGGTCAAGTTTGACCAGCTTAACTGAATTAGCCCCGATATCCAGACCTACAGTTGATTTACTTCCACTTGAAAACATATAGTGCTCTTCGCTTCCCTTATTCGTTTTTTTCCGGTATCCGGTATACAGACTTTTATCTTATCGACAAAATGCCTTGTTAGTTAACTTTTTTGCCAATCTCACTAATAATTGCTCCATCTAACTTGTATATTTCTGCAGCAAAATATTCCTACGGATAAACTAATTATCGGATTTGCCTGAATGCGTCTTTACTCTATTTATCATAAATCGAAAGTTTTTGTTAATTATTATTAAAAACCCCCGGTTTCAGCCGGGGGTCAGTAAATCTGTTTCTATTTGAAACTTTTGTTCAATTCCTGCACACTTAGTAATACGACGAAATAGTTTCTATTCTTCCGGTAGCTGCCAGAATAGTATGCTGATGAATTCCTATGATGTCCGGTGTAACAGCCATAGTAACCACATTTACAGTACCTGAAGTTGAACCGTTTGATCTGAATACTATCGAATTATTTATGTCGTCGGTTGCTAAAAAGTTAAATACTCCTGGCAGTGTTTTCAGGCTAATTATAGAATCTCCGACATCATATTGCATGGCCCCGGTATTTACCAAATCCTTAAAGAGGGTATAAGATAATGTAGCCGGGTCGAAATACACCCCGTGCTGGTTCTTGGTGCTCACGGCATATGACCGTGCCAGTCTTATCTGGGAAGTTATCTCCCTGGTGGCCGCTCGAAACTTGATTCTTTCATAACCTATCTGGAATCGGGGAACCGCCATGGCTGCAACAATACCGACTATAGCAACTGTTATCATCAGTTCCATTATGGTCATACCACTTCTTGACTTAATTCTTTTGGATAACATCATCTTAATCCGTCCGTTCTTATTATTCGGCCTTTGTCTTTAGACCGAGAATAGCTCTTACGTTTCAAGTAGAATCAAATAAGCTGCCGAACCCGTCAAAAACCATATAACTGAATGCTAGAAAATAGGTTCCGCTGAAACAAATACTGCGCCAAACTGGTTGCAGACTATAGGAAATGTCCAATACTGATGGGATGAGAACTACTTCTGTTGACAAATGAAAAATCAGCAATAACTTTGGTTTTTGTGGCTGTATTCAGCCTGCTAAGTTGTTATTTCGGGTTGTAAAATAAAGGATCATAAATGTATTTCAGAACTTTTTTAAAGATCCTTTCTCTCACCTTACTTCTTTTCTCCATCGCCAAAACAGAAGAAAAATCTACGTCGGTTTTTCGAACAGAATATTTAAAATCAACCTCAGTGCAAATCGGCGTAAAGAATCCTATGATCAGTGAGTCAGCCAGAAAATTTCTCTTTGAAAGAGACGGCGAGAAACTTAAAATCTGGCTCTTCTTTACAGACAAAGGATTATTCAGCTTCAAAGATTTTGAGAGAGCTGCCAGTTCAACAATTTTGAGCGAGAAACAGTTGAAGAGGCGTAAGAAAACAGGACTTGAGGAGATTGTTTTTGCTGATTTGCCGGTTTATCAAAATTATATTGAACAAGTCGAGAGACTTGGCGCCAGGCATAGACGAAGTTCCAAATGGCTCAACGCCGCCAGCTTTGAAGTTTCCATCGAGACACTCGCTCAAGTCATGCAGCTGCCTTTTGTTTCTTCAATTGAGCCGATTGCAATTTATAAAAGATCACCTGTAAAAGTCGAGGAAATAAAGCCCCAGAAATATTTTCTTCAAGCCCAGAGCGCGGATGCAATGAACTATGGCAACTCTGCCTTTCAATTGAAGCAGATTAATGTAATTGCTGTACATCAAAGAGGCTACCGCGGCGAAGGTGTGACACTTGCAATACTTGATACAGGTTTTAGAAAATCCCACGAGGCGTTTGCGGCTCATTATGCCGATGGCCGTGTGTTGGCAGAGTACGATTTTGTCTTTAATGATACTAATACGGCCAACGAGGCAATAGACAATCCAGACCAATGGGACCACGGTACTTACATCTGGTCTACTGCTGGCGGACAGGTCGATGGTACTCTCTACGGACCGGCCTTCAGGGCAAATTTTCTCCTGGCCAAGACTGAAGATATCAGGTTTGAGAATCAGGTCGAAGAAGACAACTGGGTAGCCGCAGCCGAATGGGCCGATTCACTCGGGGCCGATGTTTTGACTTCGTCCGTCGGATATATTCTATGGTATGACTATTCCCATTTGGATGGTGAGACAGCACTTATCACAATAGCTGCAAATATTGCTACCTTTATGGGTATTGTAGTCTGCAATGCAATGGGGAATATGGGACCTGGTCAAGGAACACTAATAGCGCCGGCTGACGCTTTCAACATTCTATCAGTAGGAGCAGTGAACAGCGCCGGTCTAATTGAAAGTTTTTCCTCGCGGGGACCAACTTATGACGGACGAATCAAGCCCGAAGTTTGCGCCAGAGGCAGGAGTGTCTGGTCGGGCTCGGCAAATTCTGATAGCAGCTATACGAGTGTCAGCGGAACATCTCTTTCCACTCCTCTCATAGCAGGGGCTGCATGTCTTTTGGTCCAGGCCAGACCGAATATGCCGCCAGAGATTATCAGGCAAGCTCTGTTGGAAACTGCGGCTAACGCTGATTCAATCAACAACTCCTACGGCTGGGGAGTAATTGATCTCCTTGAAGCTTTGTCGTGGGGAGCAGAGTTTTCAGTTGATACGTCAGTGGGAAATGTTCCTCTGACAGTTCAGTTTACGTCAAACTCTTCCCTGCCGGTATTTCAGTACAGCTGGGATTTTGGTGATG
The DNA here is from genome assembly GCA_022562075.1 of Candidatus Zixiibacteriota bacterium. Lineage (GTDB taxonomy): Bacteria > Zixibacteria > MSB-5A5 > GN15 > FEB-12 > JACZWU01. The sequence continues at coordinate 9,690 of JADFPZ010000027.1, forward strand.
GCGGCAGCTCTCAATTGGAAAACCCAAGCTATGAATACACGAACCCAGGGACTTATGACGTCACCTTGACTGCTCTGACTAACTACGGATACATCGACAATCAACAATTGGGTCTGATAACCCTATATGGTGATACCCTGACGATTGGGACCGATTCGGCTTTCGCCGGAGAAAAGTTGGTAATCAATGTTGAACTGATCAACACTCAGTCGCTTACTTCGCTCTTAATACCATTTAAGTATGGCAGTTCTTCTGAATTCAGATTTGATTCAGTCAGCCTTGGCAGCCGTACTAACTATTTTGAAAAAGTTAGTTTAGCCGGAATCGATGTTAACAATAACCGTTATGGATTCAGATTGATAGCTGACAATGGCGGAGGCTCGCCGCCCCTGGCTCCGGGAAGAGGTGACATTCTCAAAATTCACCTGACCATAGATAGTCTGGCTCTGGGAGGAATTGGTGCAACTATTGATACGACCTCGTTTTTGAGTAACAAACTGCAGCTATATACAGCTTCGACAAGCTATACTCCGATAGTACTTGTCGGTTCAATGAGTTCTAAGGAGATTATCAGAGGGGATGTCAACTACGATGGCAAAATATCTGTTTTGGATCTGGTTTTTTTGATAGATTTTATCTGGCGGGGAGGTTCCGGCTCTGTAACCGTACAGTCTTCTGATACGAATTTTGATTATAAGATTGACACCAAAGATTTTACTTATCTGATTGATTTCATGTTCAGAGGCGGTCCCGCTCCGCCGACACCATAGCAGCTCAGATCCGAACTCCTTCATGGCGCAGGAGCTTAATCTTTAGCGATAAGTCTCCCCCATAACCACCGGGTCCGTTAGCAGCTACAACTCTGTGGCAGGGTATTATCAAAGGCAAATTGTTGCGGGCATTGGCAGTTCCGACAGCCCTTGAGGCACGGGGATTGCCGAGTTTCAACGCAATCTCTCCGTAAGAATATGTCTTGCCATAAGGAATTCTTGAGACGAATTTCAATACTTTTTTCTGGAATGGCGAAGCGTCGATTTCAAAATCAATTGTAAATTTTTTGAGATTTCCTGCGAGATAAGCTTTTATCTCTCTTTCGGCTTGCTTGTTCAGCTTGCCTCCCTGCTCGACAATTAGCCCTCCCAGCTTTTCGGCAATCTTGTCATCAAAGTATGAGACAGATTCGCCCGGCATCGAAATCAAGACCAGCTTGCTCTCGGTAGCAGCGGTTCGGAACTCCCCCCACTTTGTCTTAAATTTATGGACAAAAAGTTTTTTATTGAATTCAGTTTTCATTTTCAAACATCTTGTTTATCGTCCGCGGCAAATGTGATATCTCTTCTATGAAAAAATCCGGGTTTAAATTCATCACTTCTTTTGAATCGCCATAGGGGGATTTCACAGCCACGCTCCTGACAGATAGTCTCTTGGCAGGCAGAATATCGTTTATAGTATCTCCGACAATTACTGTATTTTCGGGGTCGGCTTTCATCAGAGCCATTAGTGAGGAAAATTGTTCTGGATCGGGTTTAATATTAGTGACTTCGTCTCCTCCTATTACCTGGCAAAAATATTTTTCCCAGCCAAGCTTATTTAATATGCCATCAATGTGACTTCGGATTTTTGTGGTGGCAATACCTAATTTATAGCCGCTTTCAAAAAGTGAGGCAACTGTTTCAGTGGCACCATCAAGCGGGTTAGTGGATTTCACAACTGTTTGAACGGCCCTGGCACGAAAGTAAGATTTCAGTAATTTCGGATTCGAGTTAGTGTATTTGCCAAACATATAATCTAAAGGATAGCCTATAAGCTTGACGATTTCTGCCGCAGGTTGTCTCTGCAGACCGTTTTGGGTCATGGCATAATTGAAGGCCTCAACAATCCCATCGGCTGAGTCTATCAGGGTGCCGTCTAAATCAAAAATTATAGTCTTTTGCATTAGTTAAATAGCTTCTCTACTTTACCTTTTACATCAGATAAAGAAATTTCGTAAACCTTGTCAATAGCTCCAAGACTGAGTTCAGCCACTAAGATTGATAACTGGCCAACTAACACAGGAGGAACTTCTCCGGTAAACGTCAATCCCCCAATCCAGCCTCCGAACTCAGGCATTCCATCGATTATAACTCTGCCTTCGATAACTTCTATCCCCTCGCCCGGCAGCCCCAGAACAACTGCGTTTGTTATTCGACTTGACGGCAGCTGGCAGCGGACGATATCGTATCTTTTTGGCAAATGATGAAAACGTGGCATTTCGAAGCCGACAATATTTATGCTGTATTCAAGTGAACTTAATTTCATAAGAGTTCCTTGTTGATACAAAGGGCTGAGCCGGTTGTCTGCGAGTTCAAAAATTCGCGGGCCGTTGTGAATCCAAAAATTGGTTGGTGCCGTTGGTGAAAACAGCTGATAAAGGAGTGCAACTGCCAAGACTATACCAGCATAAGTTTCGCTATTTGGCCTCACTCTTGGTTTTGATTTTGGTTTTACTTTTACGTTTTTGGCAAAGCTATTTGAAAGATCAAAAAAAGTGGAAATGTAAAAGACCAATGGCAACCCAAGCAGAACTGCCTTTGCCAGAAACGGAAGCTCTACCATATATGAAACATAGAAAAGAACCGAGGCAATAATCCAGACCAGTAAAACAAAAATTCCAAACAGATAATCACGAAAATAGATATGCCCCAGACCCGGAAATAGAACATTCAATAGTAATCCATACCATAAAGAGCCGGCAAATTTCATAAGTCTCCTTAGTTATCAGAAAGCTTCAGCTAATGATACGACGATAAGACAGTTATACTCCAAAAGAACTGCTTGACTGATCAATTAAATGAGTACAACCTAATAGTGGTATAGAAATTGCATTTGGTTAGTTGTGAAAGATCTGGTAATAGCTTAATAGTTAACTGCCCTCAGGTTAAGCCAGGAGAAGGTCGTTTGAGGCTTAAAAAGGAACAAAACAGCTTGATTAAGCGTAAAACAGTTATTCGGGTTAGTTTTAGACTAACCCAGTTACCTGGTTTAGTTGGATTAAAGAAAGTAAATAGCTGCCTAAGAGGCATTAAATAACATCGGAGGCGTTAATGGTCCGCTTTTCTATACAATTATTTGGCATTACGGTATTTGCAATAGCAATGATTTGGGTTGTGGGTTCTGGCGAAGCTGTGCAATCTAATGCATCATCTGAGCCTGTTTTTTGGGCGGATACCATTCAGATTGACCTGACTGGAGAGCAGAATGACTCCGATGAAATCAAGTCGCCTAAATCCAAAAGAGACTCGTTTTTCAGAGATATTAAGAAACTCAGCCAGGTAGCTTTTAATATCCGCAACCACTATATGGAAGAAGTTGACACCGAAGAGATAATCAAGGCCGGTATCAGAGGCATGCTTTCTGACTTAGACAGGTTTTCTGTGTTGATGGAGCCTCGCTCGTATGATGCGCTGATGGAATCTACTCAGGGCAAGTACGAAGGTCTGGGAATGGTAATTGATTCCCGCGATGACAGGATTGTAATTATTTCTCCTATTGAGGGTTCTCCTGCAGACAGACGCGGACTCCGGGCTGGCGATATTATCTGGAAGATTGAAGATACTGAAACGGAGGGCATGCGTACCTCGGAGGCTTCCAAGCTGATGAGAGGCACAGCCGGAACGTCTATCAACTTAACGATCAAGAGAACTGGTATAGATGAGTTGATGGAGTTTCAAGTCGAGCGGGCGGTCATTGAACTTAAGTCTGTCAATTATTCAGGTGTCGTGCCTGGGACTGATATCGGCTATGTCAGACTGTCCAAATTCGCCGAAGAAACAAGCCATGAATTACGTGAAGCAATCAGCGAACTCAACGACCAAAATGTATCAGCACTTATATTCGACCTTCGTTCAAACGGCGGCGGCTTACTTGACCAGGCCATCGAGACTGCCGAACTGTTTCTTGAAAAAGGTCGCGAAGTTGTCTATACCAAGGGCAAATATGCCGATACCGAGCGCCATTTTTATTCCAAGCGCGAACCTATTTTCCCTGATAAACCAATAATAGTTCTGGTAGACGAAGGTACAGCTTCGGCCTCGGAAATTGTTGCTGGTGCCATTCAGGACTGGGACCGCGGTCTTATAATTGGTAGCGACACTTACGGCAAAGGGCTGGTTCAGCAGATTTTTCCGGTATCAAACGACCGGGACATGAGACTAAAACTGACAACCGCCAAGTATTATGTACCCTCCGGAAGATCTATCCAAAGACCGGATCGACAGAATAAAAGAGGTCACAAATCAAATGATGATGACGAAGATGAAGACAGCGATTCCATGAAAGTCTCTAACAAAGAGATTTTTTATACCAATGGCGGCCGGGTTGTTTATGGCGGCGGTGGAATAATTCCTGACGTAACAATCGACCGTGATACTTATAAACCGATAGAAATCAATATGGTCAGGCAGTCTATGTTTTTTGACTATGCTATTAAGTACGTCTCTGAGCATCCTGACGTAAAACCCAATTTTGAAGTCACAGACGCTATGGTTGAAGAGTTCAGAAGCTTTGTGGAAAACAAAGAGTTCAGCTATAAGACAAAACTTCAATTATCATTAGAGGACCTTGAAGAATCTATTGCTGACGAAAGCCAGCGGGATTTTCTGCAGCCGGCAATTGATTCTCTTTCATCTCTCATTGAATTTGAAAAGGGAAAAGACTTTGATAAATCCCGAGAATATATCAAGAAGGCAATCAAGCGTGAAATAGTTTCATCAATTGCCAGCGAGCGCGGTGTCTATGAAGAAATAGTTCTCAAGACAGACGACGGCGTGCGTAAAGCGGTCGAGCTTTTACAAAACCACAAAGAGTATAGCAGATTATTGACAGAAGGAAAAAAGAAAGCTGAGTTGTAACAGACTTAAGTTTAGTTTGTAAAAAAAGCGCCCTACTTTACAGTGGGACGCTTTTTTTTGTTACAAAATCTTGTCGGCTGCTAATCTGCCCTTGATTCTCCGGCGCCCCGCTTTTCAAATCTGCTTAGCAGCCAGATTTCATTGTCGTATGAAAACAGAAGAGTCAGGGGACGATTTTTAACTCTAGTGCTGTCCATAACATAACATTCAACCATTGCGATTTTGTCGGTATAGATTATTACCGGTTCACCAAATAATTCGAATTCAAAACTGTTGTCCGCACCATAAATAAAATTCAAAAGCGAATCTGAGCTCTGTCCAATATCAAGAATTTTCACAGACAATACCGAATCTATTGCAGCTGGGTTCCTGGTCAGCACACCATTTTGCAAATATGACAGTTTTTCTTTGATAAGCGGGATATGATTTCTTGATGGCGTGCTTTGTTCGGCACAGCCAGGTAAACAAGCTAACATTACCGCCATCACGAATATCTGGCGTTTAGTGTAAAGTGTCATCATCTAAAAATCAAATCCATCAAATCTATACTGTCCGTTGCCCCGGCGCGTCAGCTTGCCGCTTTCAATTAATTTTTCTATTACCCTGGTCGCTACAACATTCCAAAACCACCAGCGATGGCCAAACAGCAAGAAAGCCTTATTGTAAGATTGGCTTATCTTTGTCAATTTGTTAAAGGCCTCTGCCATAATTGGGTCAATACCTGTTCTCAAATGGACGAGCATGGGGCGGACCGTTGCAGAATCTACCATAAATGACTCAGGAAAATACTCTTTCTCATATTCCCATTGCACTTCTACTCCTGCCATAGGAGCGAACATAAATCCAAGGGGACAAGTTATTTGAGGTATAGTGTCGCCGTAGATAATTTGATAACTGCCGCCGCTGGTGATCATGGCATAGAAACAATTACCGCTGACTATTTCATCTCCTTCTATCATATACATAAAGTATGGAATTTGGGCATTGCAAAAGTCTGTGCCGTCAAAAAGATTAAAGGGAGCAGTTCCGGTAATGAAACTTCTGCCCATATCAAACCAGAGAGACAAGGCTGTGACCACCGGGTAAGGGCGATACAAGACCGAACCTCCATCCATAAAGGCGTTGCTGTCATTAACAATTTTCCCCGCCGCTACCAACGTATCCAGCACTTTCCAATAAGAGTCTATGTTAATAGATAATTTACCGGTGATTCTGTCAGCGATTTCTATCGCCAGCTTTTTGCTTTCTGCCGCTTCAGATTCGCTAATTGTCGGGACCCTAGACCTGAATCTATTACCCTCTTTCCGATAATAGCCTCTGGTAGACATATACTCAAGATGGTCAATTACAAAAGAGCTGTCGCAGCCGGCTATCTCAGCAATTTCTCCGGCGCTTTTGTTTTCTGAAACCAAAAATGGCATTACTCTGGCAAAATCATAGTCGAGGTCCATATGCCTGCCAACCATGGGCGGCAATGTAACGTTTTTCTGTAGATACGGCTTTATGCCAGAGGGAGCCTTAATAGAGTAAGAGCCTGTGTCACGATAGAAAATCTGGTAGTCCAGAAGTTCGTCCAGAGTATCTATCACATGATAAAGCAAAAGCTTATAATTAAATTCACCATAATTGCCGGGTACCCAGAAAAGCGCCTGCATTGAGACAGTATCATTTCCGTATAGCGGATAATTACCAACCAGTTTTCTTTCCGGTGAATGTCTTTCGCCCCTGCAAGAAACATTGGTAACAACTGTTACAAACTGAATGTATTCTTCAGTATTGATTACTTGCAGTGGCACGTAATGCCTGCCCCAGCCAAGACTCTCCAGGTCATATTCAGAGACTTCATATTTCAGAACTTCTGACTCTTGAGCAAATCCGGAGCTTGCATCTGCGAAAACGAGCAACAGTAACAGTATAATTAATCTAAATTTGCGCACTTACTCTATCCTTTTCGAATTTCCTGGCAGCTAACTGACCACAGGCGGCTTCAATATCCCGGCCTCTGCTCTTGCGGACAGTTACTGCCTTGACTTTTTGATTTAATTCTTTGCCAAACCAGTTGATTTTGTCATCGGACGGACGCTTGAAATCAAGACCCGGCACCGGGTTGTAGGCTATCACGTTTATTTTACACCGCAGCCCTCTAACCAGACGACTCAAATCTTCGATATCCTGCTTAGTATCGTTGAAACCGTCGAACAAAATGTACTCGAAAGTAACCGGAAGTTTTGAGCTGTCTGCATACTGCCGGACGGCTTTCATCAGATTATCAAGCTTGAATGTCTTGGCGATTGGCATAATCACCTGGCGTTTCTGCTGAGTTGCGGCATGCAAAGAGAGAGCCAGACGAACGCCGACTTTTTCTTCGGCTAGTTTCATGATTTTTGGAGTTATACCGGATGTAGAAAGTACAATTTTTTTGGGACTGATGTTTAAGCCTATCTCGTCTGTCATAATCCTGATAGCTTCAATTACGTTCTTAAAATTCAGAAGCGGTTCGCCCATGCCCATCATGACGACATTGGAAAAAGCCGAGGGGCCATACTTGTCGCGCAGGAACATAAGCTGTCCGACTATTTCTCCGGCTGTCAAATCACGCAATAGCCCCATGGTACCGGTAGCGCAAAAGAAACAACCGACTGCACAACCTGACTGGGACGATATACAGGCAGTTTTCCGTCCTGAGCCTGCCGAAGGGCGCCGGTCTTCTTCCTCGCTGGGAATTACTACAGTTTCGATAGGCTTGCCATCATCGAGTCTGAAAAGAAATTTTTCGGTGCCATCTACGGATATTCTATGATCCTCAGCCTTGAGGCCGCTTATTTCAAAACTATCCGCTAGCTTATCTCTTAGTTCTTTGGAGAGGTCAGTCATCAGCTCGAAATCGTACTGTCTGACGCTGTAGAGCCATTTGAACAATTGCCGGCCACGAAACTGCTTCTCCCCTAAATCTTGCAGCCGGGTTTCGAGCTCTGATTTGGGAAGGCCTATTAGATTAAGCTTTGACATTGTTCTTGAATCTATCAAATATCGCGGATTTGGCAAGGGGCATTATTCTTACTTGATTAGGCGAAAAATCTCGTCACCCTGAGCGGACAAAGTCCTGAGTAGCCGAAGAATTACCGCTTGCGGTGCTGCTGGACGCCCCCGTACGACAGCTCCGCCATCTCAAACTACTTTATTGACTGTTTAGACCGAAAGAGATATTATGTCTGCCTGAATTCGGGGTGTGGCGCAGTCCGGTAGCGCGCTTGCTTTGGGAGCAAGATGTCGGAGGTTCAAATCCTCTCACCCCGA
>JADFPZ010000225.1 GCA_022562075.1 Candidatus Zixiibacteriota bacterium
CGACGGCATCGGCGATGCCTGCTGTTGTGTTGGAATTCGCGGCGACTTAAACGGCGACGGAGATGACGCTAATATCTTAGACCTGACATTCGCAGTTGACCGAATTTTCCGTGGCGGCGGCCCTCCGGGATGCCCTATTGAGTCTGATGCAAATGGAGACGGCGATCCGCTTAGTATCCTGGATTTGACATTCCTGGTCGATTTTATCTTCCGAGGCGGCGGCCCCCCGGGCGGGTGCTGATATGTGAATTCGTAGAATTCCTTAAAGGGCGGAACCGCAGCGGTTTTGCCCTTTTATCTATTGACGAATTCGAAAAATCTGGCATATTTCAAGTAATTACTCATTACTGCCGATTCAGTATCTATGTCATCTCATAATTTGGGTATTGGGTACAATGAACTGATTCAAGAAGATGAAAAATTTTAAGCACATACTGCTTTTGGCCGTTGCTATTTCTGTTATTTTCATAACTGTAGGCAGGGCCGATATTCCCGGTATTCTCAAATATCAGGGTACTCTTACTGATACGTTGGGTGAACCAATACAAGACGATACCTATTTCATCCGCTTCATAATCTGGAACGATTCCTTGAGCACAGACCCGGCCAATGAACTCTGGAATAGTAATATCCAGACCTATCTGGTTGTGGGCGGTCTCTTGGAGGCTAATTTGGGTGAATCTCCAACCCCAGCAATTAGCAGCGATATTTTCTCTGGAACCGGTTCACTTTTCTTAGGAATTACCGTTGGAACTGAGCCTGAACTGAGTCCGCGGATAAAGCTGGCCTCTGCCCCATTTGCTTTCAAATCAGCCTTGTCAGACACTGCAACTGTAGCTTTAAGTGTACCACTTAACTCAATATCATTGTCGTCTTTAACGCAAAGCTCTGCAGACAGCGGGCAGGTCATAAAGTGGAGCGGTTCGGCCTGGGTAGCCGCGCCAGATGAAAGCGGCGTTGGAAATATCTCCTCAATTATAGCCGGAAGCGGCCTCACAGGCGGCGGTAGCTCTGGCGATATATCAATCTCAATTGCAACGAATGGGGTTACTACAGATCACATCCAGCCTGGTGCAGTTGGCACCCAGCAAATAGCTGCAAACGCGGTTACAGCACTTGAAATAGACGCTAATGCAATCGGTCTTTCTGAGATGGATAACAATGCCGTAGGCGGACCTGAAATTATAAATAATTCTATATTTGGAATAGATATAGTAGATGAACCGGGATTAGCCCAGGGCCGGACAAATACTATTATCCCCTTGAGCAAATCTACTATGACAGACCTGACTACTGTTTCTATGATCACTCCTACCGCTGGGTTCGTATTTGTTCAAGGGCGCGCGACAATCAATCTGGATAGTACTACCGGTTCAAATTATGCTTATATGCAGATTATAGTAAACTCAACCGGAGACACAGTCTCTGGAATATATTCCAAAGTAGGGGCAAGTAATTTCTCGAACAGCGGCCAATACAGTTTCAACTGTACCGCCCAAAGAACATATTTCCTTACCGCAGGCCCGCAAACATTCAGACTCGAAGCCAAGTTTACTGCCTCCTCGGGCTCAGCAGAAGCCAGCGCCACTTTTCCAATTCTAACAGCATTCTTTTTCCCGACCTCCTATGGCACAATTACGCAGGTAGCTGATGACCCGGGCGATAAGCCTCAATCCAGCAACTCAGCTAATGGAAACCCCCGCGGCGCTGATGAATAAGTTTGCACGATTTGTTTTCTATCTGATTATTCTATTCATGCTCATGCTGCAAAGCGAATCATTTGCACAAAACCCTGTCAAAGTGGGCCGTAGTGTAATTGCCGGAGGCGGCAGCAAAAGCACTACTTCGATCTACAGGTCGAGCGGGACTATTGGACAAGCCTCTACCGGCAGAGCAACTACCTCGCTCTACAAACTTGGCTCCGGGTTTTGGTCAGGTCCTTTTTCTGGAAGCTGTTGTATTGGCACTACCGGCGACCTTAATGGCGACGGCAGGCCAAATACCGCGCTCGATTTGGTATTCATTATCGATAAAATCTACCGCGGCGGCTCAGACCCAATCTGTCCGTTCGAAGGCGACCTGGATGGTGACGGCATTAGCCTAAGCGTCAATGATTTTTTATTCATGATAGATTTTATCTTTCGGGGCGGCGTCTCTCCGGTAGACTGCCCCTGAGCCAATTACGGCATTAATTTCCGCCAAAGTTTCAGGTTTTCTACATTCAATTTGCCCTCTCAGCAGATTGACAATCCTCTGATTTCTTAATATTTTATAAATCCATTTGAGAACATAACAATTTGGATTTTGCTGCAATATAAGCGGATATGCGGAGGTAACCTTAGGTGAAGCAATACACAACTGACAAGATTCGAAATATATGCCTGGCTGGCCAAAGAGGCACCGGCAAAACAAGTCTGGGCGATGCTATCGCATTTAACGCCGGAATAAATAACCGCATCGGTTCGGTCGACGGAGGTACCTCCATTCTGGATTTCACTGACAGCGAAATTGAGAGAAAAACTACAATTACTCTTAAACTTCTGGCTGTAGAATGGAACGACTGCAAAATTAATCTAATAGATTGCCCCGGCCATCTGGATTTCACCGGTGAGCTGATGTCTGGCGCCAGAGTCTCTGACGCTGTCGGTATTTTGATAAATGCTGCTGCCGGTGTCGAGGTAGGTACTAATTTGCAATGGAAAGCTATTGAGCCGTTCCATATTGCCCGCTTTTTCTTTATTAATAAGATGGAATCCGAAAGTGTCAACTGGAAAAGCGCACTTGAATCAATCAGAGAATCCTTTGGCAAGCAGGCCGTGGCGGTGCAGCTCCCGATTGGTGAAGGCAGCAGTTTCAAAGGATTAGTGGACCTGCTGCACATGAAAGCCTACACCTTCGATGATGATGGCAAACGTACCGAAGTTGATATTCCGGCCGACCTAAAAGCTGCAGCCGAGAAAGAGCGCGAGAATTTAATCGAAGTTGCCGCAGAGGCAGATGACGCACTTTTGGAAAAATTCTTTGAGCAGGGCACGCTCGAAAATGATGACGTTCAAAAAGGTCTGCTTTTGGGTATCGCCCGCATGAAAGTCTTTCCTGTTTTGTTCGGTTCGGCCACAAAGAATGTCGGTGTAAAAGTTTTGCTCGATTTTGTTAACGAGTTTCTTCCGTCACCGGCACAGCTACCGCCGGCCAAAGCTGTCAAAACCGGCTCAGAAGATGAAATAGAAGTCGCACCGGATGCATCGGCCAAAGCTTCGGCGTTCATTTTCAAAACGTTCTCCGAAGGGCACCTTGGTGAGCTGTCATTTTTCCGCGCCTACTCAGGTACCATTAAGTCGGGTCTGGATTTGAAAAATCAGCAGAAAAACTCCGGTGAAAGAGCCTCTCAAACCTACACTTTCCAGGGAAAAAACAGGATCGATGTTCAATCTATACCGGCCGGAGATATCGGTGTTTTAGTAAAACTCAAAAATACTCACACCGGCAACACTCTGGCAGACTCAAGTTACTCCGTCACCTTCCCGGAAGTCATATTCCCCAACCCGGTCATGGATACTGCCATAAAATCAAAAACCAAAGGTGACGAAGAAAAGATTGCCACCGGACTTCACAAACTTCACGAAGAAGACCCCACCTTCAAACTTGTCGCTGACCCTGCCCTGCAGCAGCAGGTATTGTACGCCCAAGGCTCTACTCATATTGATGTCCTGATGGAAAAGCTCAAAGCCCGCTATGGTGTCGAAGTAGCCTTAGTGCGCCCCAAAATTCCGTATAGAGAAACCATCCGAAGCAAAACTGAAACCCAGTACAAGCACAAAAAGCAGTC
>JADFPZ010000226.1 GCA_022562075.1 Candidatus Zixiibacteriota bacterium
TTCCCCCGATGAGCTTGATAGGCTTTGGGAGGATAGTAAGAAGAGACAATAGAGTGGTTATCTAGCTGTAACAGTTTTTATGGCAGAATTTAAGAAGGGAACCAGGGGATTTTCATGTTGACAAACGAGTAAAAAAACAACGATTTTTTTGTTGTAAGTGAGCCAGACCAATGCTACTATTGACGCGTTTTGGAGGCGCTTTGTCGTGCTTTTTGGTATGGCATCTGTGGTGAGGGTATGTAAGAAAGTTGAACGAAGCAATAAATTTATGAAGTACAGATTCGATTGTATTGTAAAAAGGAGGATTGCCTATGACCCAAACCAAAGCTTGTGATTAATCAGAATTGATTACGTCACAGTCGCTGGCCATAAGCAAATTAGGCCGGCATTTCGGTAAACTAACTTTTTGAGAGGAAAGTAAAGAAATGAAGAAATTGATATTTATAACTTTAATTTTGACTTTATTTTTAGCTATGTCGGCTTTTGCGAGCCGCACCCGTGTTTTGACCATGGGCAATAATAATACGATCCTGGTGGACGACAACAATATCTGGCAGTTCCCGTCACGTATTAATGACTATCCCGGCCTGGCCATTGGTGAATTAGCCACTGGTGATGTCACCCGGTTTGGTGTTCACTGGCGCTATAATGATGATAATCCCTGGGTACTGGCAACATACTTTGATAATATGTCGCCTCTTGAGACGGATGATCTGATGGGTAATGAATTGACATCGTTTGACCTTGATCTTTTGGATAACAGAAGAATCCACCTTTTTTATGGCAGAGAGATGGGTGGAAATGCCTTTGGAGCCAGGTTATCAATAACTCAAAGCGGCCATGATTCCACCTCAACTCTTCCAGTTGCCAGCATTAAAGAGTCTTTCGGCTATTATCAGTTGGCACTAGGATTGTCAGATGCTGCCAGGACTTGGGATTTTGCTCTTAACTTAGCAGTTGGCAACTGGACTGACGAAAATGATGGTCTGGTAGAATTTAAATCCGATGGCTATTATGATTTTAGCTTGGAGGGCCGTTTATTCTGGACGGGTCCCAATTTGACTCATGTACCGCACGCAAAACTAATGTTGAGCAAACGGGGCATAGAAGATTTTGGTGGCGGAAATGCTGCTATCAATGCTAACACATTCACCGGGACTATGTTTGAATTAGGTATTGGCCAGGTTTATACTCCCTCTAACAATGTTGAAGCTGTTTTGGATTTTGGATTTATGTTTTCGAGTGTAAAGCACAAATTTGAAGATATCGTTACACCAGCTAACAATCTTGAAAGAACGGATAAAGTAAGAACTATTCCGTTCTTTAAGCTTGGTCTTGACGCTGAAGTCTTCCGCTGGATGGATCTCCGTTTTGGAGCGACTTCTTTTTGGAATAGGGAGACGGATGATGAGAGCACAATTGCTGTCGCTATAGAATTTAAGGACAATTTATCGAGAAATGATACATTTCTCGGCTTTGGTTTTCACTGGGGTAATTTCCACGTTGACACCTATGCCGACCCGCAGTTGTTCCTTGAAGGCTTGAACTTTATTTCCGGCGCAAATCAGAATATGAATTTCCAGATCAGTGCCATCTATGAAATGCTATAATAGCTAATATTTATACTCTGATAGAAAGCCCGGTCGTTTGGCCGGGCTTTTTTTAATGGGGAAATTTCGCTATAGGATGTGCAGGGTCACGCGCCCGCTAAAGCGAACGCAAGACCCTGCAGAACCTCAGGATTCGTCATCCCGGACTTGATCCGGGATCCAGTCGGTAATACGTACACAGAGATTTAGAGTTGTCTGTGTATGCTTATATTCCACCCCGCGATTACTCGAAACCATGCTACATGCAGAGGGCGACCAAAACTTCGTCTAAAAGAAAGATGGATTCCCGCTACGCGGGAAAGACAAACTCCAGCGGTCTATTATTCTGCCAGTTTTTTGGCGAACTGAGGCAGCAGGAATGAACCGAGATGAATATCATGATTGTAATATTGAGTCTTGTGAGAACTCTCAATTAAGCGGTTTTTATCAAAATCGTCAATGGGGTCATATTTTTTACTGCAAAAAGCGAATGACCACAAAGTCGATGGGTAGATGGGCATGAAGCAGGTGTACATTTTTACTATAGGGAAAATATCTTTTAAGTTTTTGTACATTAATTTTATGGTTTTCTGATTAAAAAATGGTGATTCGGTCTGAGCGACCATTATGCCGTCATCATTGAGTCTGTTAAAAACCGTTTGGTGGAAAGTTTTTTGAAAGAGGTCAGCTGCGGGTCCAATCGGGTCGGAAAGGTCTAAGAGAACAATGTCAAACTTTTCGACTGATTCTTCGATAAACTTTTTACCGTCCTGAAATTTCAGATTTGCACGTTTGTCATCAAGTCCTCTGGTTAGTTTCGGGAAGTGTTTTCTGGAGACTTCCACTACCATTTCATCTATTTCGCACATAGTACAACGTTCAACTTCGGGGTGCGCTAAAACTTCGGTAAGGCAGCCGCAATCGCCGCCGCCGATTATGAGGACTTCCTTTGGTGACGGGTGAGAAAAAAGCGGCACGTGCGCCAGCATTTCGTTATATGCGTTCTTATCGTTATCGGCGACCATCAAAGAGCCGTAAAGCACCAGCATTTTGCCGAAATCATTATTTTGGAGGACTTCGATTCTCTGAAAGGGAGAAACTAAAGATTCTAAAACACGTTCAATTTTGAGCGTCAGCCCTGAATTGCCATTGTGCAGCTCGCTGTACCAGACATTCCAGAGATCGTTCATGCCTTCTTCGGAGATGTAAACGTCCTGGAGTTTCTTTTCCATTGGCTCTAATCTACGACGACGTAGTCGGGTCTTTTAAGTGAGTTGAAGTTTGAGCCGGAAACTTCGCAGTAAGCGCCGGTTTTGAGGAAAATAAGCTTGTCGCCAACTTCGTGTTCCGGTATTAGCAGGCCGTCGTACATAACGTCAAAAGAATCACAGGTAGGGCCGGAAAGCACGGACAAACGCGGCTGTCCCTGTGCTTCGGTTATGACTGGATATTTGCACTGGTCATATAACTGGCCGGAGAAAGTAGAGTAGAGGCCATCATCGAGATAGTACCAAATTTTGCCGTCACGAAGAGATTTGCCAATGATACTGCAAACGAGGGTAGCGGCAGAGGCAGCTATGTATCTTCCCGGTTCGCTGATGACTTTAATGTCAGTTCTAATCTGCTGGTTGAGAGCCTCGGCAATCGGTTTGCAGAATTCTTCAATCGACGGTACCGGTTCAACGTATGTCACAGGAAAGCCGCCGCCTATATCCAGCACCCGGCTGTCAAAACCGTTGGCATTAAGTCTGTTTATCAGCCGGTGAGCGGTTCTAATGGCCTTGACATAATTGGCGCTATGAGTGCATTGCGAACCGATATGAAAGCACAGCCCGTAGTACTTATGGCCGGCTTCGCGAACTTTTTGAGCAAGAGGTAGAACATCTTGTGTTCTGCAGCCGAATTTGTACTGAAGGTTAACTACTGCGCTGCTGTTGATATTGATGCGATAGCGTATTAATATTTTGAGTTTTTGGTCTGAGTAGCGGTGAAGCTTTTTAGCTTCTTCAAAATTATCAATCACAAATGTGTCAATGCCAGCTGCTATCGCGCCGTCGAATTCATCGACAGACTTAATCGGGTGAGTGTGAATCAGGTCGAGGGGATTAACACCGATAGCCAGGACTTTTTTCATTTCACCTAAAGAGCAGACCTCGAAACTTCCGCCTCTATTATATACTTCTCGTAAAATAGCAGGGTGGTTGTTTGGCTTGACCGCATAATGAATA
>JADFPZ010000227.1:0-3251 GCA_022562075.1 Candidatus Zixiibacteriota bacterium
ATCATTTTAATGCTTCCGCACCCGAAATAACTTCGAGCAATTCTTTAGTAATCTGTGCCTGACGGGTCTTGTTATAAAGAAGCGTCAGATCGTCAACCATTTCACCGGCGTTGCTGGTAGCATTGCCCATGGCAACCATCCGGCTGCCATGCTCGGCCGCAAACGAATCCACCAGTACCGTGACCATCTTGGTCAGGGCGTAGCTGGGCATGAGCGATTCATAAATGCTTTCCGGGGTCGGTTCAAAAATATATTCTGAACGGATACCGGCACCTTCGCCTGATTCCGGTCTGGTAAGCGGCAAATACGGCTCTATGACAATCTTATATTTTACAGTAGAAATAAACTGGGTATAGACCAAATGGATGGAGTCAGTCTCACCCGATACAAAGCGCTGAGTTAAAAAATCTACCAAATCCTGCGCTTTGCTGTAGTTTAACTGTCCTCCCCAGTCGCTGAAATTATTTATTATTTCCCACTGCCGACTTTTGAGAAGGTCATTACCCTTTTTGCCGACTGTTACAATTTCTACTTCCGGCAGACCTTCTTCTCTGAGCCAATTGACAGCTCTTCGAATAACATTTGAGTTAAAAGAACCACACAAGCCGCGATCCGAAGTGACCAGTACCAGTGTCCTTTTCTTGGGATCTCTTTGCTCAAAGAACGGATGGCTGATATCGCCGGACGAACCGGCGGCCAGGTGTTGTAACATTTCATCCATTTTTTGAGAATAGGGCCTCGTCTGTTCTATCTTTTGCTGTGCCCGCCTTAGCTTAGAGGCCGCCACCATTTCCATAGCGCTGGTTATGCGCCTGGTAGAAACGACAGTTTTGATTCTTTTTTTTACTTCTCTAAGTGTTGCCATATTTGTTCAAGTCTCGCAAACTCAACTAAAGCATAATACCCAAACTAATTGTAAAACCGTTATTCTTAAAATCCGGCGCTGTACCAGCCGCATCTTTCACTAAATCGTTAGGACCAGGATTGATTACATCGTCAAATATATTTGTTAATCCCAAATTGTACTTTCCATCCAGGAAAATCTTAGTATCATTTCTTCCTACGGTTATACCCCCCCCGAACACCAGGCCCAATTCAATGCCTTTGGTATTTTCCAGGTCAGCCTCTACCGAAAACCCCGGAGAAGTTGCACTTCCTTTCGATCTGAGCTTAATGCCTACCGATGGCCCCGCGAAAATTGACGGAGAAACATTACCTTGAGTAGGTATAGTAAATCTAAACAGAACCGGAAGTTCCAGATAAGTGAGTTTCAAATCTACATCAAATCCAAGCGCTGACGCTTTAGCCCCTTTCATTGAAATCAAAAGTTGCGGCTCTATTGCAATCTTTGGACTGATATTGTACCTGTAAAATCCTCCCGCTATTGCACCTGTCCTTGAGTCTGTCCCTATACTGTCGGCGTCATTCCCGCTAAGGTTGGTAACCGAAATTCCGCCCACTATCCCCTTTTCCGCTTTTACGGATTCCTGAGCAGCCACAAATGATTCCGGCAAGACCAATATTGTCGTCGCAATCAAAAATATTGAACAAATGGTCGAAACGACCGTCCTGATTCTCTTTTTTACTTCTCTAAGTGTTGCCATAATTGCTTCATCAGAAAGTTAAACATAGCAGCGCCCCGAAGGACACTTGCTTTTTTTAATGAGTCCTCAATTAAAATTTCACTCCTACAGTCAATGGAATGTAGCTGATCGAACTGCCTTTCGAGAAGATGTTTACATACTTCACTTGAAGAAACAGGTGGTTAAGCACAACACCCACGCCAGCTTCAATAAAGAAATCAGATTCTGAATCTGACCTTACCACTCCAAAACCAGGTATGGTAATATCTCCAATGGACCAAATGGCTAGCCCTCCACCCCCCAGTAGATACGGACTGGCAGACATGTCTGGAGTACCGAGATCAATTTTAAGATCCCCGGACAAATTGATAGATGAAAGACTTCCTCCCTCAATATTTGTGACCTGGTTGTCCAAACCAAAAATATGGAAATCCGCACCTACCAACAATTCAAGTTTCGGTGCAACTGAAAACCCGGCGCGTCCGGTAGCGTGAAAACCAATATTCCAGCCATCAGCAAGATCTCCCGTCGGTATACTAGCACCTACGCCAAGATAAAAATCGACTGGCTTCTCCAAACCCTGTGCAGCAGGGTTTGAGGCAAACATTAACAGCATTGCCGCCAGTGTTAATAGTGTTGAGAAAACTCTTTTCATTTGTTCCTCCTTTGAAATTGTTCCCTCCGTTGAGCCATTATTAGCTCTATTTTATGACTTTTCATAATCATATTAAGAAAAGCTTTCCCCCGATTCCAAAGGATATGAATCTGGCGTCCGAGCCCTGAAGAAACACATTTGAAAATTTTACCCACGCTTGAATCTGTCCAAACCCGAATCCACCGCCAAACTCTATATACGGTCGAATATCAGAGTCAGCCACAATCGTTCCTCCCGGGTAACTGAAACCAAGCAGATCATCACTAAAATCTATTAATGCGATTCCTCCTCCGGCGATTAGAAACGGCATTATCTCAGAATCTAATTCTCCTGGATTCACTTTCAAGCCACCACTAAACAGTGTTGCCTTAAATTTTTGTCCGCTTAGCGCAATATTTTCTGAGGCATCAAGGCTGAAGGAATGATAATCAATACCGAATGTTACTTCTATTCTTGGCGACATCGCCAAACTTAAACGAGTCAGTCCGTAAAATCCTAAATCAGCACCGGCAGCCAGATCACCGTTGGGGTCACTAAAGCCAATGCTTCCATATAGCGCTAAAGACTTATTTTCAGAGTCTGAAGCAGACACTCCCCCGGCCAAAGACAAACAAACCAGCAGGAAGGCAGCAATCGTATTATTTAGATATCTCGTTATCATAGATTAAAAGCGCTAGGCGTTTTCTTCTTCAGTCTTGAATTGACTTTTGAATTTCACTACAGCGCTTTCCAGTTTCTTTTCAATCTCATCTGAGATTTTCATCTCTTTGGTCAGACTATGCTCTATGTCCGGATATTCTTTTTCGCAGAAAGCCAGAAATTCTTCTTCGAAACGTCCGATTTCCAAGCTGGGAATGTCGTCTAAGTAACCTTTGGTACCGGCCCAGACAATCATCACCTGTCTGGAAACTTTCATGGGCACATACTGACCTTGTTTTAAGAGAGCCACCATGCTTTTTCCGCGGTTGAGCTGTTTTTGAGTCGCTTCATCAAGGTCTGAGCCAAACTGAGTA
>JADFPZ010000227.1:3261-3818 GCA_022562075.1 Candidatus Zixiibacteriota bacterium
CTCTAAACTGAGCCAGGTCAAGTTTAAGAGAGCCCGCCACCTGTTTCATCATTTTGGTCTGGGCGTTGCCGCCTACGCGGGAGACAGAGATACCGACATTAATAGCAGGACGGACACCGGCGAAAAACAATTCGCCTTCTAAAAATATCTGTCCGTCGGTGATAGAAATTACGTTGGTCGGAATATAAGCCGAGACGTCACCGGCCTGAGTTTCGATTATCGGCAGAGCCGTCAGAGAGCCACCGCCGAGCTCATCGGAAAGCTTGGCCGCACGCTCCAAAAGACGCGAGTGGCAGTAGAAAATGTCACCGGGATAAGCTTCGCGACCCGGAGGACGACGCAGCAAGAGTGACAACTGCCGGTATGCTTGAGCCTGCTTACTCAAATCATCATAGACACAAAGCACATGCTTGCCATTGTACATAAACTCTTCACCCATGGCACAGCCGGCGTAGGGTGCGATATACTGAAGAGGCGCCGGGTCGGCAGCAGTGGCGCTGACGACGATTGTGTATTCCATGGCGCCGTTTTTCTCTAAGACGTCCACTACCTGTGCA
>JADFPZ010000028.1 GCA_022562075.1 Candidatus Zixiibacteriota bacterium
AGAAACAATACCATGACCATTTGGAATTTCATTTGAATCCGGCTGATAATAGTTCAAGCCCAGCATTATTATAGAGCGCACACCGCTCAGCAGCTGCCGCGGGCTGCTGCGCCGCTCTGGCTCCTTGGCCATATAGCTCATCTCCCCGTGATAGCCTTGTGAGAGCCAGTTTTCAAACTGCTGCTGAGCCTGCGGGATATCATCGGGACTGACAATACCGCAGAGGTCGAAGCCGCAGCTATAGGCCATTTTTTTGATTTGCTCTGAATTCATCGATTTTTCTTCAAAATTGCCTCCGATTTCAATATAACAGGATTTGATTGGCTGAAAAGAACGAAGAAATCATTTCGCCGTCAGGGTCAAATTTTGAGGTTGAAAGAGCAGTTTGAAAGAATGAATTTTGGACTGAATTTGTAACTTCAATTAGTCCTTAACTTTACAGTTAACCTGCTTTGCGACCTCAAAATCATGAGAAGCAAAGTTATATGGCCAAATATTGTAAATTTGGAAAAATCTGTTATTTTGCACCTGTGAAAAGTCGAAAATAATATTATGGATAATAGTGAGGAAATCAGATGACAAATGTAGAAGCAATGGCAAAAAATGCTCTGGGATTCAGTGATAAATCTGATAAAGAAATTATAGGTTTTGAAAATACCTTTGGCGCTCACCACTATGGCAGGGTGAAACTGGTAGTCCGTAAAACTCTGGGGCAATGGGTATATGATGAAGATAACAAAAAATATATGGATTGCCTGGCTGCTTATTCGGCGGTCAATCAAGGACACCATCATCCGGCTATAGTCAGAGCGCTGGTAGATGCTTTGCAGAACAACTACGCTTCGGTAATCTCAAACGTCGTTTACACCGATTCTCTCGCTTTATTTTTAAGAAAGCTGGCCAATCTGGTGCCTCAGATGGGCCCGAGGTTTGGAGACAACGGTAACAAAGTTCTGCCCAAAAACGGCGGAGTGGAATCTGTTGAGACAGCTATCAAGACCGCCCGATGTTTCGGCCACAAGGAAAAAGGCATTGCCGATGGTAAGCAGGAGATAATTGTTTTTGAGAATAATTTCCACGGCAGGACGATGGCTGCTATTTCGATCTCTTCTACTCAAAAATACAAAGATGGTTTTGGCCCGCTAATACCCGGCTTCGTGACCGTACCATTCGGCGACCTTGAAGCAGTAGCCAAAGCTATAACCCCCAATACTGCCGGCATATTGGTAGAACCGATGCAAGGCGAAGGCGGCATGTATATTTCGCCCGACGGATTCTTAGAAGGAATCCGAAAACTGTCTGATGAGCATAATATCTTTTTGATATTTGATGAAATACAGGTCGGTTTGGGTCGAACCGGAAAGATGTTTGCCTTCCAGCATGAGAACGTGGTACCGGACGGAATTATCTTAGGCAAAGCCCTCTCTGGCGGCATGGCCCCTGTTTCGGCTTTTGTGACCAACTCGAAAATAATGGATCTGGTTTTTCAGCCCGGTCGCGACGGCTCAACTTTTGGCGGTTACCCCCTGGCCTGCGTAGCCGGCATAGCTGCTCTGGGTGTAATTGAAGATGAGAAACTTCATGAAAACGCCGAGCGTATCGGTAAAATTTTAAAAACAAAAATCGAAGATATTGCCTCCCGCTCCAGGCATGTCAAAGAAGTCCGCGGGCGCGGACTGTTTATCGGTATCGAAGTTAAAAGCGGCGATGCTATGTCGTTCTGTAAAAAATTACTGGAGCTGGGTATGCTCTGCAACGACAGCCACGGGCATACTATCCGGATTTCCCCGCCGTTAATAATTGACGAAAGCGATGTTGATTATATTACAGAGCGGCTGGAAAAAGTATTGGTCGATTAATTTGATTCAGCAGTTGCTTTTGTCCTACCTGAAATACTGCCGAAATATATAGCTGCCAGAGTTATAGCAGCTCCCAGCAGCTGCATGATAGTAAAACTTTCGCTGAAAATTATTATCCCCCAAACTGTAGCCAGAATTGGCTGCAGCAGCAGAATCAGTCCCGCCCGATAAGCTTCTAATTTTGACAACCCTTCGGAGATGGCTCTCCAGCCTATCGATTGTACTAGTAGAGCTAAGGCAACAAGAACCATCCAGGAATATAAATCGGGCGGCAGAATATCCTCGCCTTCAATGGCCGACATTACTCCCATGAAAAGTGCTGTATACAGAGAGATCCAGGCCATGAGAGTAACAAAATCCGGCAGCTTCTGCTTATGTCCGACGTATTTGACTGTTACTAAATAAGCAGCATAAGAAAGTCCGGTCAGCAGACCATAAATAATCCCTCTCAGATAAAGATCTGTAAACTCAATATCGCTGCCTATCCCGGCCAGCAGCACCACACCAACCATGGCAGATATAGCAGCAAGAAAAAAATTGACTGTTAATCTGTCCTTAAAAATGAAATATCCGAAAATCGCCGAGGCGAACACCTGCGTGTTTCCTAAAATAGTGGAGAGTCCGGCGCCGGCATAAATAATCGACCTGTGCCAGAAGAAAAGATCAAATGAAAAGAAAAATCCGGCCAAGATAGTCCAGCGCATTATTGGCCACTCAATCATCAGCGACTTTTTACTTATAGCAGCCCAGGAGAACAAAATCATGGCACCCAATAGACATCGCCAAAAACCTATCGCTGTTGGAGTCATCAAAGAAACGCCTATCAGCTTGACAAGTATTGGAGAGAAGCTGATACAGGCTGCACCAAAAAGTAACTGAATTATAGCTCTGTTGTTTTTCATATTCATTCGATTAGTACTGAAGTTCCGACGAATATATGTTGTTTAGGAATATCTGAAAGAGAAATATTATTGTGCCGAAATAAATTTGGTGAAGTGTACTAACGTACTAATATTCCTGCCACCTGTATCCGGCGGCAACGATTAATCCGATAAGCGACCAGGCCAATACTAACGATGTTCCGCCGTAACTCAAAAAAGGCAGCGGTAACCCGGTAACCGGCATAAAGCCAAGAGTCATGCCCACATTTACCAGAAACTGAAATAACAGCAGAGTTGTAGCTCCGATTACAATATTGGAGGCAAATTTTGAACGGCACTTGGCGGCAATTCTGATGGCTTTAATGAAAATAAAGGCAAACAAGCCGATGACAATAATGCTTCCCCACAGTCCAAACTCTTCACCAAGAACCGAAAAGACAAAATCTGTGTGCCTCTCCGGCAAGAAATCAAGACGTGCCTGAGAACCCCCCAAAAAGCCCTTCCCCCAAATTCCGCCCGAGCCAATAGCAATCTTTGACTGAATAATCTGATAGCCTGCTCCGCGAGGGTCTGTGCCGGGGTCAAGAAAAGTGAGAATGCGAAGTTTCTGATATTCTGCCAGACGATTCCACATCAGCGGCATTATTGAACCGGTGGCAAGGTTGGCGGTGAAAATTAATATCCCAAAAATAAGTCCGGGTCGGTAAACAAAAAGAAATACGAAGAGCAGTCCCAGATATATTGCCCAGGCAATCCAATGCGAGGCGGCAATAATAGAAACAAGAGGCGACAAAATTAGCAGCAGATAGAATGGAGACAGCCCCGACCAATACCACATCGCAAAAAGAATTACCGGAAAAACCAGCGCAGTACCCAGATCCGGCTGTTTGAGAATCAGCAGCACAGGCAGCATCATAATAACTGCCGAAAAAGCCAGCCTTCGTTTCGAGGCAGGCGGAAGTTTGGTATAGGCGAAGTATCTGGCCAGAACAAAAATCAGCGCCAGTTTGGCCAGGTCTGAAGGTGCAAAATTCATTGGCCCGATTGACAGCCATCTAAAAGAACCCATCCGCGAGTAACCTACAAAGAGAACCAAAACCAGAAGTAATAAGGCGAAACCGTATAAGAGATAAGAACCAATGTCATACATTCTAAAGGGAAAATGAATGACAGCGGCAAATACAGCCAGCGCTATCGCCAGCCAGATGAGTTGCCTTATATAATAAGTTTGCTTAAAAGTAGAATCGGCGAAGTGCTGTGCAGACATTATCATGGCTACCCCGATAAAGGATAGCAGCAGAGTTGCGACAATAAGCTGCCAGTCTAGTTCTTTGTAGTTAAGAATCATTCGTCCTCGCCTTTGCTTTCAGACTCGTCTGCCAGAATAAGTTCTTTGTTACCATCTCTCTTTTTCATAAATGATTCGATAATCTTGCCGACCATCGGCGCCGCTATTTCGGAACCGTGACCGGAATTCTCTATGATAGCTACCACTACAATTTCGGGCGACTCAAACGGCGCCACGCCTATGAACCAGGAATGATTTTCTCCGTGCGGGTTTTCTGCAGTACCTGTTTTACCGCCTATGGAATAGTTTGGATTCTTCAGATGACGCGCCGTGCCGTCTTCCCCCTCAACAACCAGACGAATGCCTTCTTTGAGAATATTTATGGTACTTTCAGAAAAAGGCAGCTTGAATGACAGCTCCGGAGTAACGGTCTCCGGAGCCTGGTCAGGATGATAAATTATTTTCACCAGATGCGGTCGGTATACTTTGCCGCCATTTACAACACCGCAATAAAACTGAACGGTCTGAAACAGATTTACCAAGAGCTCCCCCTGCCCTATTGCAAGGTTAAGCACCAATCCTCTTGACCAGCGACCTTTGCCGAAAGTCGAGTCATAGTAATCAGTGTTTGGATTCAGACCTTTGTATTCGCCGGGGAGGTCGATTCCCACCCTACTGCCAAAACCGCTCAAACCATAGTAGTAGGATAACTTGTCAATACCCAGCTCTGCTCCTAACTGATAGTAATAGACGTCGCATGATCGCTCCAAGGACTGCACTGCCTGAGTCTTGCCGTGTCCACCGGCCTTCCAGCACCTGAAAAACCTGTTGCCAAATTGATATCCTCCGATACAAGCCTTAAAAGTTGTATGAGCTGTCACTATGCCTTCCTCAAGTCCGGCCCCCAAAGTCACTAACTTGGCCGGTGAGGCGGGAGGATAGAGCCCTCTCAGTGGCCGGTTGAGCAGCGGGTGAGTACTGTCTGTAGAAATCGCCTGCCATAAACTTTCCGGAATCACACCGGAAAATATATTCGGGTCGTAACTTGGGAATGATACCATAGCCAGGACCTCGCCATTGCGCGGGTCCATCGCTATTACACCTCCGCAGCAAAAAGTATCCATGGCTGCCACGCAGGCTTTCTGTAAATCAATATCAATTGTAAGCCAAAGATCTGCTCCGGGAGTCGGTTGCTTTGGTAGTTCGTCTTTGTATTCACCGATAATCTGTCCGCTTGCAGAGACTTCAATATGGGAGGTACCTTCGGTCCCTCTTAAGAGCCGGTCGTATTGACGTTCAAGTCCCCTTTTGCCTACTACGTTGCCGGGACGGAGATCTTCGGCGCCGCTTGCTTTGAGTTCGGCTTCAGAGATTTCCCCCACATACCCGGTAAAAGCTTCAACCCCTAATCTATCTAAGTAGTCCCTGACTCGCTCCATTTGATAGCTGACACCCGGAAAACGATTGTACTGTTCTTCCAGGATGGCTATTGTTTCAAAAGGAACGTCTCTCTTTACGGCTGCCGGTTGATATCTGCTGACTGTGTTTGATTTGATTCTGCTTCTTATACGGCTTGTGTCAAATCCAATCAGAGTTGAAAGCTGCGGCAGAGTCCTGTACTTAACTTCTTCAACAGGAATAACTGAGATCGTATAAGATGGGCGGTTGTCGACAATGACGCGGCCTTCGCGGTCATATATCAGACCGCGCTTGGGAAGAATCGGCAGAACTCTGAGGCGGTTGTCTTGAGACATTTTATAAAGTCTTTTATGCTCAAACAGTTGCAGTCGGATCAGCCCGGCCAGACAGAAAAACATAATCAGAATGACAAACCCGATGGCATAACTCGAGCGCTCGGCGGCTGATATCTTTTCTCTGCCAAAATTCATTAGAAGACCGATTTAATATTTTCTAAAGTGACTTTTTTCTCCTTAAACAGAAAGAACAGCCAGGCAACTAAAGAAGTATAGACCGCACTGGGCAGACAGTAGGACCAGGTCAAAAACAGAATCCTGTTTAGATCGTTAATTAGTATTGACATTAGATTGTGCAGCAAGACGGCGCCAGCTATCAACAAAACTTTTGAGTAAATGGATTCTAAGTTAAGTTTTTCGCGTAAGTGGAATACTGCGATTCCGATGGCCGCCAGTAACAAAGCCTGCCAGCCCATTCCGCCCGGATTTCCGGCTGACAAAACCATTCCAGCTAAAAAGCCGAACCAGGCAGCCGTTAGTTCTGATTTATAGATTGCTACTATTACAACCAGCATCGCCGGAACGTTGATGGCAATCAAGTATAAGACTGTAAAATCTCTCCAGATGACTTCATACATCGCAATCAAAAGTAAATAGATTACGAAAGGTATATAGCGGGTCATTTGTTAACAGGCCTCAAAATAAAAAGTTCTTCTAAAGAACCAAAATTTGCCGCAGGGTCGAGAATAATTTTGCAAAACTGCGCGTCATCGGGACGGATAATTTCCAGTACGGTTCCAACTGTCAGACCTGCAACATAGACCCCCCCTAAACCGGAAGAAACAATCAAATCCCCTTCGTGAATTTTACCCTGCACCGGAAAGTTGTCAAGTATCAGACCTTCGTTTGTTTTATACTTTACGATGCCCATTTCGCGGGTTTCGGCGATTCTGGCAGCTACTCTGTTGGCCGGGTCTGTGAGAAGCTGTACCACTGAAAAATTTCCGAGAACATCAGTTATACGCCCTATCAGTCCGCTCTGGTTAACAACCGGCTGGTCGACTGCTACTGTATCTCTTGCCCCGCGGTTGATAACTGCAGATACCGGTAACGCCCCGTCGTAAGTAACAGAAATAACTTTAGCAGGTACCAGCGAGTAGCCCGCAGGCGGATCAACACCCAAAAGAGACCTGAGTCGCTCGGTTCCGCGGGCTTCTTCCTCAAGTTCCGCAATCCGGGTGCTGGCACTCACCAGCTGCTCCCTGAGCAGGTCGTTTTCTGCAGCAACCGCACTCATTTCCACCATAAAATTCTTGATCTTGAAAAAGGGGTAATAGAATGAGCTTATAATAAGCCGGCTGGCCGGCTCAGTGATATTCTTGCCGCCAAACAGGAGCAGAATTGAAAAAAAAACCAGCACTATGAAATGCAGGTTTCGCCAGCTTTTTGGAAATAAGTTAGAAATCTGGTTCATTTTATCCGGCTTTTAGCGCCGATAGCTCTCATTACTTAACTTGATCGATCAACTCCAGAACCTCGCCCGGAGATGTTACTGTCATTAATATTTGTCGGTTTTCTTCGGATTTCATTAAGTATGAAAGTCTTGACATCACATTCAAATGCGCACCAATAGCATCTTCAGGAGCAGCAATAATAAAGAAAAGGTTGACCGGCTTATGGTCGATTGCCTCAAAATCGATACCCTCGTTGCTTCTGCCAAAGGCGATAACTATGCCCTTGACCGATTTGGTCTTAGCATGAGGAAAAGCAACACCATAGCCTATCCCGGTGGTAACCAGTTCTTCACGGTCTTTGATATCTTTTAGGAGCATATCTTTGTCTGAGACCATATTGGAAACGTTAATAAGGTCGACCAACTCTTCTATAACACTCTCTTTGGAAGCCGCTTTTAGGTCAAATACTATCAGATTCTCTTCTGAAAACTTAGAAAGTTTCATTCTTCACTACCTCTACTTTATTTTTTCCGCCTCGCTGACCAGTAATACCGGAATCTCATCAACAATTGGAAACGCTAACAAGCATATTTTACAGGCTAAACGGTTATTATCCGATTCATAGTTTAATTTTTTCTTGCAGACCGGGCAAGCCAGCTTGTCCAGTAAATCATTAGAAATTGTCATAGTTTGTCCACCTAATTATTCGTCAAATACTCCCATTATTCTGTACTTCTTGATTCGCTGTTCAATCAATTGTTCTGTGCTGAGTTTCTCTAACTCGCTAATACTCTTGAGTATCTCTATTTTCATACTCTCAGCTGTCTTTTCAGGGTCGTTATGAGCTCCTCCGGACGGTTCAGGAATAATCTGGTCAATTACTCCCAGCTCCAGAACATCTTGTGAAGTAACTTTAAGTGCTTCGGCTGCATCAGGCGCTTTGGCAGCATCCCGCCACAGAATTGCTGCACAGCCTTCTGGAGATATTACTGAATACCAGGAATATTCAAGCATTATAATCCTGTCTCCCAGACCTATGCCTAATGCTCCTCCTGAAGCTCCCTCACCGATAATAACCACTACTATCGGCACTTCCAAAACAGCCATCTCACGGATATTTCTGGCTATGGCCTCGGCCTGCCCGCGCTCTTCGGCCTCTATTCCGGGATAGGCACCCGGCGTATCAATCAAAATCAAAATAGGAGTCTTGAATTTTTGGGCCATGTAGAAAAGCCGGAGAGCTTTGCGGTAACCTTCAGGATGCATCATCCCAAAATTATGAATCAACTTCTCTTTGGTATCACGTCCTTTTTGCTGTCCGATAATCATCAGAGACTTACCACCTATCCTGGCAAATCCTCCTACTAAGGCCTTGTCATCTCCATAGCCTCTGTCTCCATGCAGCTCAAGGAAGCCCTCTGACAAGAGCCGTATGTAATCCATAGAATAGGGTCTCAAGGGGTGTCTGGCTATCTGGACTTTTTGCCAGCGAGTAAGCTTGGAATAAACATCGCCGCGCAGTTTTTCGAGCTTTTTCTGGAGTGAAGCTATCTCGCCGCTGAGCTCTACTGACTCACCGACCGAGAAATCTTTCATATCTGAAATCTTCTTTTCCAGTTCGGTGATTGGTCTTTCAAAATCCAAGTGTGGTCTCTCTGCCATAAAACTTCATTTCTACCCTCTCACCATCGCTAATTTTTCCCTTTCGGAGGGGGCAATTTGGCTACTAAGATAAGAAACAGGCCAAAAATTACAACCATAAAAAGGACTAAGAGAGTAAACACCAAGACTCTGTCCCACAAGAACATGGCCAGGGCAAACAGTCCGAAAATTATGGCCAGAGAGTAAAACACCAAAATAACCTGCCGGTATGATAATCCTCCCAGAGCCAGATAATGAAACAGATGTCTGCGGTCTGCTTTCATGACGTTTTTGCCGGCTAAAAGCCTGCGGATAATCGAAGAAGCTGTTTCTAAAACGGGCACAGCTAAGACCAGCAGCGGCACGTAAAGAGCTGTAAAAGTAAATGACTTGAGTGGAAATACTAGAGAAACGACTGCAAAGTAATAGCCTATTTGCATCGAACCTGAATCGCCCAAAAAGATTCGGGCCGGGTATTTGTTAAAATACAAAAATGGAATCAAAAAACCAATCATGGCATATAAGAAAATCAGCGATGCCCCGACGCTATACATATAACCTATCACTGACATGGTAATAGCGCTGATTAAAGAAACTCCCGCAGCCAGACCATCCAGCCCGTCTATTAAGTTAATGGCGTTAGTGAGTATGACTACCCAGCCAATTGATATAACCGGTGACCAGCTGCCAACATCGATACTCCCCCAGGGAGTTGTCAGCAGCTCTACCTGTAGTCCGCCCATGTATAATGTTAAGCCGGCTGCAATTTGCGCCAAAAGTTTTACCCAGGCCGGCAGAGGCGAAAGATCGTCGGAAAAACCGACCAAAACAATTATTAGTCCTCCGAAAAATATGTAAAACAAAGTTGATGATAACTCAGCTGTCAGCTTTGGCTCCAGAAAAAGAACTAAGGCTACTGTCAGCCATACTGCCGCAAATAAAACCAGCCCGCCTATGATAGGCACCGGACGTTTGTGCCTTTTATGTTTTCCGGGAAGATCAACCCAGCCCTGAGATTCGCCTAACTTTATCGCCCAGGGCAAAGCCAGAGCAGACAATATCAGACTGACCGAAATAGTAATGAGCAGATTAACTGTTGACATTATTATTATTGAAACGGCTTTCTAATCATAGCCAACAGATTAACCAAAATAAAATTAACAAGCAACGGCAATGGCAGAACAAATCGCGCCAGCCAGTCCTGGCGATGCTTGCTAAAATATTTGTATAGCGACAAATGATGGTAAAGACTTCTTCTAACTGTGCCTGCCTGGCTGCCCCTGCCCCAGTCATGGACAGCGCCTGCAAAAGGAACATAGTAATTTTTAAAACCGGCCATAATCAGCCTCTTGCAAAGATCGGTGTCTTCCATATACATAAAAAACCGTTCGTCAAATCTTCCGATTTTCTTAAACAGCTCTTTTGAAATCATCATAAGAGCAGCTGCGGCCGCAGGAACAGAAGTGATTTCATCATAATCTGGCCGGGTATATCTGCTATTCTCCTCAGAAAATAAGCCGATTACCCCCCGGCGGGAAAAGAGGATGTTGGAAATTGTCGGCAGCTGGCGGCAGGTCGGCTGGAACTTTCCGTCGGGGAATCTTAGTCTGCCTACTGCTACCCCGACTCGGTCTGAGTGCCAATAGCTATTTAATAGTTCTGTGATGGCAGGCTGGTCCAGAAATACGTCCGGGTTTAGAAACAAAAGCAGTGCTGACTCTGCCAGTTCTGCGCCGGTGTTACAGGCGGACGCAAAGCCTTTGTTTTCACGATTGAGATGCAGATTTGCCTGAGGGCAGAAGTTTTTAACAAACGACGGGGTATTGTCCGATGAGTTGTTATCGACTACGATTATTTCGTGTGGGATTCTTTCTGCTGCCACCAGAAGATGTTTAAGACAAGTTTCCAGTACGGCCAGAGAATTATGAGTTACAATGATTATTGAAACTTTTACGGCAGATTCCGGCACCGGAGATTAGTTCAACTTCCCAAAGATTGCTTTTATGCGCAGCCACCAGACCATCCAGATTGCTTCACGCATAATTTTCTTTGACATTTTAGAGCTGCCGGCCACCCGGTCGATAAAGATAATCGGAATTTCCTTGATGCTGTATCCCTTTTTCCAGACACGCATGTTCATCTCTATCTGGAAAGAATATCCGGAAGCCTGAACAGCATCTAAGTCAATCGCTTTTAAGACATTTAATCGAAAACATTTGAAGCCGCCAGTGGCGTCCCTGACCGGCAGACCGGTTATAATTCGTGAATACATATTTGCAAAATATGATAAGAGCAGCCGGGACATCGGCCAGTTAATAACATTTACTCCGGAAATATAGCGCGAGCCAATAACCAGATCATATTCCTTAATTTCACGCAGGAAATCTTTGATATATTCAGGTCCGTGTGAAAAGTCTGCATCCATTTCAAAAATATAATCGAAATCTCTTTCGATAGCCCACTTGAATCCGGCGATATAAGCTTTCCCCAGACCTTGCTTGGCTTCGCGATGAAGCACAAATACTTTTTCTTCGGACTCTGTCAGACGGTCTGCAATTTGTCCGGTGCCATCCGGTGAATTGTCATCGACTACCAAAACATGAATGCGCGGGTCCAGAGGTAAAACGGCGTGGACAATTTTTTCAATATTGTCCTTTTCGTTATAGGTCGGGAATATTATTAGAGCTTTTTGTGCCATAAAATTATTTCTTAACTGTCAGCGACAATCCAGTTGCCGCGATTTCTATAACTATCGTCCATAGCCTTGACAATATAGCAATTATTGGCGCGATTCCCGGTAAAAAAGGCATCAGCATCTGGCTCATCATCCATTCTCTGGGTCCAAACCCGCCCGGAGCAAATAAGACCAGATATCCAATCTGATAGGCCCCGGCAAAAATCCCTATGGCTGAAATCAGCGACAAATTTTCCTGAGGCGCCAATGACTGTATCAAAAGCCAGAAAGCGCCTCCATAAAAAATCCAGGCGACACAATAACCGGCAAATACAAGCGGGGCAACTTTTTTGTCCATAGCAAAGGTAAGTTCGGGCCTGGAGAGTTTCTTCAATATATAATTGCATACTGATAATATTCGGTTAGGCCAGATAATAATTGAGAGGGAAACAATTAACATTACAGCAGTAAACAAATACGCAAATTTATCCCCCAGAATTCTTATCTGGTCTACGATTATCAGCGGCTCGATTTGTACGGCTATGGCCAGAATCAAAAACGAAGAAGCGCTCATAAAAATTTGAGATATTATAAATGAAGCGGTAGCTTTTTCCGGCGACAGCCCGTGTTCTCTGGCAAAATAGATAATCCCGAACAGCTGCCAGATTTTGCCCGGCAGATAACGGCCCAGATTTGAAATATATGAAATCTTAAAGGCAACCGGCAGTCTCAGTCTGTGCCCAAACCCTCTGACTATCAGACTCCAGGTAGAAGAAAACAGAAAAAGCGCAAACAAAGCCGCTGCAAAAGACAAAGCAAGGTAGGCCGGGCTGGCAATTTCCCAGTCATAGCTGCTGATATCAGCCCAGTTTGTTTTGACCTGCAGATATAGAAAATAGAAAACAGCTGCTACTAAGATTATTTTGACAAATAAAATTGCCTGAGACCTAAGACTATGCTTTTGGCCTGACTGAACTGATGTCATTTATAACCCGGGATAAACATTCAGAGTCAATCAGTTCTGTCTTTGTCTGATAATAGTTTGTCGAACGAGCGCTTAAGTTGAAGGCGAAGATCCGCTAGCTCTTCTTTTAAGGCTGTTTGTACTTCAAGAACAAACCCCATCGCAAAAAAGCCCATTCCCAATCCGGCCAGTAAAATGACCAGATAAAGCAAGGGACGGTAGCCTTCGTTTTCGAACAATCTAAAATAGACAGCCACCAGGCCGGTGATTAGGGCCAAAAAGAGCAGGGCAGTTCCAAACAGACCAAAATACATCAATGGCTTTTTCAAAAATTTAATCTGAAACCAGACTGCGAACATATCCAGCATACCAATCGGAATTCTCCAGAAAGAAAATTTGGTCTTGCCGGCGTACCTCTCATATAGCGGAATTTTTACTTCAGAGATGCGGTAGCCTTCTTCGGCTGCCAGTACAATCAGGTAACGATGCCAGTCACGTCTTAAGAAGATATTTTCTATAATCTGACGGCGAAATGCTTTTACGGAATTTAAGTCATGTACATTCAGCCTAAAGAGTGTTCTTGAAAACCAGTTATAAACTGATGATACCAGTTTCTTATTGTATTTTCCCTGTTTCCAGCCGGTGCAGATGTCGGCTCCGTCTAAAACAGGCTGAACCAGCGAAGGAATATCTTCCGGTTTGTACTGCAAATCCGCAGGATAGAAAACGAAGATATCCCCTTTGGCAATGTCAAAACCTGTCTGCAGGGCGGCAGTCAGACCGCGGTTGCGGCTATGAATCGCGTAGCGCACAAAATCATATTTACGGGAAGCTTCTTTTAGTCTGGATATGGTGCTGTCGGTTGAGCCATCATCGACAAAAATCAGCTCATTGGCAAAACCGGAATTTTTCTGCATTTCATCAAATTGAATGCAGAATTCCTCAATGTTGCCTTCCTCGTTCATAGCAGGAACGATGGTAGTTACCAGCTGCTTGCTTTCTGTAATATCCGACAAAAGTTAATGTTCTCCAGTCAGCTTACTGACTTATCAAAAATACAATTTTAAATCCAGACGACAATGTTTAAATATTTATATGACTTACCACCAAATTGGCGTCAAAAATTATTATCTTATTTTCTTATCTTTCAAAAACAATCCGGCCCCCAAGAATAGTCTTGTAGACCCGAGCCGATAGCTTATAACCGTCAAAGGGCGTGTTTCTGGACAATGAGAAAAACTCTTTCGGTTTTACTGTCCACTGTTTATCCGGGTCTATGATAGTGATATCGGCTTCGGCGCCGACGGCTAAAGTTCCGCAATTCAGGTCCAAAATTTTAGCCGGGTTAATTGTCATTTTCCTGATTGCGTCCGCCCAGCTCAAAAGACCTTTATCTATCAAGAAAGCTTTTATCAAACCGAGCGTAGTCTCCAGCCCTATCATTCCCGGAGGTGCCTGATCAAATTCGCAGTCCTTTTCTTCAGCCGAATGAGGAGCATGGTCTGAGGCAATGCAGTCGATAGTACCGTCCATCAGACCCTCAATTACCGCATCCCTGTCCTTGGCCGATCTGAGAGGAGGGTTTACTCTCAGATTAGTGTTAAACTTTTTGCCTATTTCTTCATCAGTAAGAATTAAATGATGAGGGGTGGCTTCGCACGTTACTCGCAGGCCTTCTTTCTTGGCAGTCCGGATAGCCTCAACCGTTTCTTTGGTTGAGATATGCTGAATGTGTATGCGGGCGCCTGTCAGGCGCGATAAGGCGATGTCACGCAGCACTGCTATCTCTTCGGCCACCGACGGGGTACCCGGCAGACCCAGCCTGGTAGATTGGAAACTTTCATTCATGACTGAGCCGGTAGATAGAAACTGGTCTTCAGCGTGCTCCATCACCGGGATATCAAACATGCGCGAGTATTCCATGGCTCTGCGCATAATCTCCGGATTTTGCACATAGTTGCCGTCATCGGTAATGGCAACCGCCCCAACTTTTACCAAATCGCCAATCTCTGCCAGCTCTTTGCCTTCGATATTTTTTGTAATGGCGCCTACTACAAAGACGCGGGCATCGGCATCTTTGGCACGGTCCTGCACAAACTTGACAGCTTCCTGGCTGTCAATACGGGGAGTTGTGTTGGGCATACAGCAGATGGATGTAAAACCACCGGCGGCGGCGGCGCGGCAACCGCTGACAACTGTTTCTTCGTCTTCGCGGCCGGGTTCCCGAAGATGCACGTGAATATCTACCAGACCCGGCACCACCAGTTTACCGGAGGCGTCGACTATTTTGTCTTTAGGGAGTTTGTCAATTTGCTTTTTTAGTTCCGGAGATTCAATTTCTATGCCTGCAATTTTACCGTCATTGATTAAAATTGTGGCGTCTTTGCCGAATCCAAACTCGGGGTCAATAACTTTGCCTCCCCGTATTACCATGTCAAATTTAATTGTGGCCATGTTTATGCTAATTCTTCCTTGCGCCCCGACAAGAGATACAAAACTGCCATACGTACTGCCTGGCCATTGGTGACTTGCTCCAGAATCACCGAGTTTTCAGAATCGGCCACTTCGCTTGAAATTTCTACGCCTCTGTTAATCGGACCGGGGTGCATAATAGTGAAATTCTTGTTCAGCCTTTTTAGTCTGTCTTTGGTCAAGCCGAACAAGTTGGTATATTCACGCTGCGACGGGAACAACCCGGCCTGCTGACGTTCCAGTTGTATGCGCATGACATTGACAACATCGACACCTTCTAAGGCTTCATCAAGATTAGTATAGACATCACAGCCGAACTGCTCAACTTCCCGCGGCAGCAATGTCGAGGGACCGCACAGGGCAACATCGGCGCCCATTGTCTGCAGGCCCCAGAGATTGGAGCGGATTACACGTGAATGCTTGACATCGCCGACTAAAAGTACTCTGAGACCTTTTAGCCTGCCATATTTTCTGCGCATGGTAAACATATCAAGCAGCGCCTGAGTGGGGTGCTCATGGCTGCCGTCGCCGGCGTTGATTATGTTGGCATCCATGCAATTTGTCAGAAAATACGGCGCTCCGGGCGAACTGTGCCGTACTACGGCCATATCTATTTTCATAGCTTCGATATTCTGAACAGTATCACGCAGTGATTCGCCCTTTTTGACAGAAGATGTTGAGGTCGAAAAATTGACTATGTCAGCAGATAATCTTTTTTCAGCCAGTTCAAATGAAATGCGGGTACGAGTTGACGGTTCATAGAACAGGTTTACAATAGTAATGCCTCTCAAAGTAGGCACTTTTTTGATAGTTCTTTCAATGACTTCACTAAACGTTTCAGCCGTATTTAGTATCAGCGTGATGTCGCTCTCCGGAGTGTCTTCAAGTCCTAAGAGATGCCGTGAACTTAACTGGCTCATCCGTTTTTCTCGTTTGCTTTTTTAACATAAACTTCGTCTTTGCCGTCAAGCTCTGAAACATTGACAACTACCTGGTCATCCATGGCAGTAGGTATATTGGCGCCAACATAGTCGGCTCTTATCGGCAGCTCTTTATGACCGCGGTCAACCAGGACAGCCAGTTGAATCGTCCTGGCCCGGCCAAAATCTACCATCTGGTCAAGCGCTGCCCGGACTGTCCGGCCGGTGTAAAGCACATCATCTATGAGAATGACGTTCTTATCACGAATCTCAAAAAGAATATCCGTTCTTTGCACTATCGGCTGCTCAAGTTTGGAATGGACATCATCCCGATAAAGACTAATGTCCATAAGTCCGACCGGAACTTCGACACCCTCGAGTTCTTTTATTGTGGCCGCTATTCTTTTAGCCAGCACCGCCCCGCGGGTCAGGATGCCGATTATAACTATTGATTCTGCTCCGGAGTTGCGCTCCAGGATTTCGTGGGAGATGCGTGTTAAAGCGCGGCTTATCTTTTTATCCGAAAGGATTATGTTTGGACCCGGAGTCAATCTGTTTTCTCCGCGGATAAAAATTCAATTTTTGAGTATGAAAAGTTAAGTTCAAGCCGGATTTCGAGAAAAGGCGAGTTCATATTCACGTCCTTTAGCAGCATCTCCGTACCACCTTAAAAGGGTTAGGGTTATGCCGTATATCGGCATCGGCAGAAAGTTCTGCAGAGTATAACTAATATCAGGGCTCAGTCAAGCCTGCCTTACGGTCTAATTGTTTGAAGCGGCTGCTTTTGGGTCAGCGGAAACTGTTCGTGACATTAGCCTGTAATTGCCTCTGCCGTCTAAAGATAAAATCCTGTCGGCCAGTTTCTCTACCAGCTCCTGGTCATGAGTGATGATAATGACTCCCATCCCTGCTTTTTTGAGGCTTTCGGCCAGCAAAATGAACCTGCCGACGCCTTCGGGATCAAGGGCACAGGTCGGCTCATCGAAAATCAAAAATTCCGGACTTATAGCCAAAATGGCGGAAAAGGCCAGTCTCCTTTTTTCACCCAAAGAGAGCATGAGCGGGTCACGCGATTTAAATAGCTCAAACGAAAGACCTGACAGATGAAAGAGAGCCTCAAGCTGTCTGTTATCCAGTTTCATGCCCAGATTTTCCGGTCCGAATTTTATCTCCTCTTCACAACTGTTTAGAAAAAACTGTCTCTCCGGCTGCTGCAAGGCTGCTGTGATTTTGCCTTTTGTTTCAGCTTTGTTTAAGGACACTGCCGAACTTGACAAGAAGTTTAGTTCTCCAGAGTCCGGCTCCAAAAGCGAACAGAGCAGCATCACCAGAGTTGATTTACCGGAACCCGACGGACCAACAACAGCGCTGATTTCATTTCTATGAAAAGTTACGCTCAGGTTTTTTATAAGCGTTTTACCGTCCGGGTAATCGAAACTCAGACGTTTTAACTCAATAATGTCGATACACTCGCCGTCAGAATTATTTGAATCAAAGGCCGGCAAAGAAATTTCTCTGTGGCTGTCGACATCAAACTTTAGACCACACCTGACAGACAGATCGTGGTCAGCCAAAATTTCATCAGGTTTGCCGTCGGCTTCAATGCGGCCACCTGAAAACACTATCAGTCGCTCATACTTTAGAGCCGTCTGCGGATATTGGGTAACGTGCACCAGCGTTAGCTCCCGGTTTTCTTTGCGAATTTTTTCAAGCTGCGAATTAAAAAGCACTCTCCCCTGTTTGTCTAAGTAAGATGACGGTTCATCGAGCACCAGCAGTGGTGGTCTGGCTACAAGCAGCGAAGCGAGTGAAAGTCTTTGCTTTTCT
>JADFPZ010000029.1 GCA_022562075.1 Candidatus Zixiibacteriota bacterium
CCCCCGGGCACACCTTCTATCGGCCTCGCTCTACCGAGCCCCTGTCCGCTGGGCCCGTCTCCGTGCGTTGCCGTACACTCGACATCGCTCGGCCTCGTCCCCGGACCCGGGGGAGACGATATCGACGCCCTCTGCTGGTTCGACGGCAACGGCAAGACGACCGTGAACGGGATCAGTGCAGACCACGCGACCCAAGCCTGGACAGGCGGGGTCGTGCGAGGCTGCCGCTTCGTCCTGTGCACCGTGGGTATCGACGTTGGTGTCTCGGGCATCCCGCTCGAAAATCCGACCGCTTCGTTTATCTCAGGGTTCAATGCAGAGTCAGTCATTCGTCCATCCCTGCGAACAACAAATAGTTCAAACAACCCCTTGGATCGCGGTAAGCTTCCGACGGCCGCACTTGAAAACAGCATTCGTCTCTTGGAATCAGAAGTTTGACCTGGTTCCTGTTTGCTGCTCATGGCACGCCCACTATTCTGTATCTGATACAGGGTAAAGGTGTGGTGGTGTTCAGACAAAATGGCAGCAATACCAGCAGACTCGTCAGTATATCACCGGAATTTGTTGACCGCATCAAGTATGAGATGGACTGGATGCGCGCCAAAGGCGAAGAAGTCATGGCCGACCTGATGCTGCCGCCTCTGCAGATAGTAGCCGCTGCGCTGAACTTTTGTACACTGCTGCTCAATTCGAAACATCTTTTTGAGTTGCCGTTTAAGTCGATGTCGGCTGTAACAGACACTAGGACTTTGATGAAAAATATCCAGCAGAGTGAGCCGCCGCCGGTCACAGCTCAAGCGCCGGCCGCGGTACGTTCGCCGGTTGCAGCACAGCCACCGGTAGTACAGCAGGAAGAGCAACGACGGGAGCATGACAATGTCCAGATATAAAATTCTGATAGTGACAATTGCGCTGGCCGCGATTGTCCTGACCGGCTGCAGTCTGACAACCGGTAAGCCGAATCCGCGTTTGTGTATGTTTGTAGGCGTAGATATCAGCGGGTCATTTATGAATGGTAAGTATTTCGATGATTCTATCGAATTCTTAGCGCACTATATCTACGGTCATTTGAACGGACTGGGCAGTATGGAAATTCCCAATGTTTTGTTCGTCAGCTCTATCGGTGGCGCCAAAGTTGACGAACCAAAAACATTTTATCCTATCCAGTCATTTCAGAATAAAACTGTCAAAGAAATCGAAGCGGAGCTGCGGACTATTTTCCCCAAGGAAAACCCCAATCCGTTTACCGATTACAACGCTTTCTTTGAACAGGTCGCGCTGACTGTAAAAAACAAAAATCTGGCGCTCAGGCCGATATCGGTGGTAATGCTCAGCGACGGCATTCCCGATGTAAAACGCAACGGCAAGACAGATTTTTCAAGTATAGTCCTAAGGCCGCTTGAGAAACTTTCCAGATCCGTCACTCTGCGTCTCTTATACACTGATGCAGTAGTAGGCAGAAACTGGCAGACCAAGGTCAAACGTTCGCGCGTTAAAATCTGGACTCAGGATGCTGAAGTTCTTGTTTCCTGGAAAGACTCCAAGATTTTACTGCCGAACAAACGCTTTGAAGAGCAGGACCGGTTTTTTGAATGGGTCAAAGACAACGTAGATTTTGGAGTCCGTTCCAAACGTGTCGGTTAGTTAGCAATCAGAATTAATTCATAATAGGGGTGAAGGGCCATGGCGCTCTTCACCCTTTTTTTATATCTTCAGCATTGTCGCAGTCCGCCGGCGCTTTTTATCCGAGTAATATCATATTCATTTATTATGAATTGCCATTAGCCGGAATAGTCACATATTTCTGTAAGGAGATTTTAAAATGTCAGAACTTTTTGATGCAAAAATAAAACAGCGGACTTATATCGCAGTAACGCCTGAAAAAGTCTATGACACTATTACGACAGCCAGTGAGTGGGATAAGTTTGTTACGACTGGTATGATACTCGATCTAAAACCGGGCGGCGATTGTATTTTCAGCTGGAAAGACTGGGGACCGGATTTTTATAGTATGTCTGCGCCGGGAAAAGTAGTCGAGGTAAAGAGGCCACGCCTGTTTTCATTTCAATGGGGGTCCGCTGGCAATGAAACGACAATCCGGTTTGAACTCGAAGAAAAGCATGGTGGTACGATATTGACTATCACCGAAGATGGCTACCAGAACACACCCGAAGGCCGGGCTATGATATTGGACTGCGCTTCCGGCTGGGGCGAAGCGGCAACATTACTGAAATTCTATATTGAGCATGGAGTGGTTTATACACCTCCGAAGCAAGACTAAATTATTTAGTTCACCAGCTACTGCAGTTTTATTTTAACCAATCTTTTATCGCGACTGCCAACGGTTTCCACTAGTTCTTTTAGTTGGGCAAATTTCTTAGGTTCAATTACCGGGGACTCAAGAGCATAAGATGAAATCAGAACCGGCTGGCCTGAATAACCTGATATCGATAAATTTGTGCTGATACTCCAGAAGCCAACATCGTTTTTTAAGGTGTCGGCCATGGGCAGCACAAATTCTGCCCCTGTTAAGGCAGAGTCAACCGCCAGCCAGACAGAGTCTATAACTGATCGCGGATAGCGAAGTTTTATCGGGCGGATACGATCATAGTCTGAATCAGTAAACCAAATGCCCGGTTCTACAACACACGGGTCGAGATAGGCTATGTTTCGGACAGAGCGCAGCGGCCTAATAGATTTTGCTTTGATAGTCAGATAGAGCGGTTCATATAATTTATCAAGATTCTGATAAGATATATCGATAATTTCAGATGAAGCGGCTTTGCTCGACAGCATAGACTCGCCAAATTGAATGAGCTCCTGATTTGTCATTTGCTCAAAAGAGCTTCTCCATCGCATTCCCAACTGACCAGTATATTTTGTTTCAATCTCAGAATGGACTATCAAATTCTGGTCAACATAGATTTTTGTTTTTCTGACAATGGCGTTGTCTTCGGCAATTGAAGTGGGAGTGCGAACCAGAACTCCACCGGTATCTGTTATTATGAGGGCGTAGTTGTTCTGGTCTTGCCAGGGAATTACACCAAGCGGACAGGTTCGACAAGTTGGGTCCATCCAGAGAGTATCATCGGAAGTTACCGCTACCGATATTTGATGATTAAAATAAAAGCAGGGAAAGGCTGTGTCAATTGTTCCGGAAGAGCGGGTCAAAATAAGAGCCGGATATATTTCAATATTCTTACTTCTAAGCTCATTTACTAAGAGCATGGAAAAATCTTTGCAGTCGCCATACTTGGTGTCTATGATATCGTCAAACTGCCGCGGTCTCCAGCCACCGACACCAATAGAAATAGAAACATAGCGATAGTTGCCGATTACGCCGTCAAGAGTGTTCTTCAAAAGATCGAGGTCCAAATCAGGCGCACAACTTTGGGCTTTGATGCTGTTCCAGTTGTAGCGCGTTTTTAATACGCCGGCGTACCATTTGCCTATCTCTTTCCATGAAGCACCAAAGAACCTGGATTTAATATATTCAAACTCATTTGCAACTAAGCATATTTCTCCGGCCCTGTCATAATCAAGAGCACTCAAAGTATCAAAATCCAGAGGGGCGATATCTGAACCATTCCAGATTAATGCCATCTTGTTACCAATATTAATTTCGATAGCTTCCATCGGCAAAGCATAAGTCTTGTGCCTGATATTTACACCGGCCGGATAAACAAGAGTGCAGGCTACTGAAGTAATCGGCAATTTAGTAGGCAGATAAATGGTCGGCAGAAAAAACTTGTTTTGAAAATGTCTTTCGTACGAATATTCGATACTAAAAGGGTAGCTTTGCGGCGTGGGCTCAAATCTGTAATAACAAATATCATCAAACACTTGAAAAGAAGCCCCAAAGCCGCAGACTTTTTTTAGATTCTTTTTCTTAAACTCCCCAATAGTTTTTCCCTGAGAGTCCTTTAATATAATCTTGAGTTTTTTTAAGCGGCTAAATTTACTCTCATAAAACGAAAGTTCCGAGTATTCGTCCCCGACCGGGCTATTTATTGTAATCTGACAGTGAGTTCGTTCAATAACGCGCTTATCTTTGACTTCAATATGTTTCTTGATAAAATCCCATCGCGCAGACTTGTCCTCTGTTGCAGTTGCGGCAGCACTGAATAGCGCTAGAGCAGCAATTAAAATAAAAGCGCAGCGAGCGGTTATTAATCTATTCATTTTGAACCGGTGCAAATACGATCTGTTCTTTGTTGGCCTGCTCAATTTCTTCGAATATTCTCTTGATTCCCTCATAATAGATTGGACCTACCAAGGCGCTGTTTATGACCAGTCTGCTTTCAACCGTCACATTGAAGCTGTCAACAAAGCTGACTCTGTGAAAATTTAAGATGGATGTTTTTGAGTTGATATCTTTGGGCATATCTGCCGGAAAATATTTTGATGGTACTGCATAACTGGTTTTAGTATGATAAGTGCACGGGAATTGAAAATCTATAGGGAAAAACCTCTTTTCATCAACAAAGGGATTGGTGTTAAGCACTAGAGTCGGTTGTGTGAAGAACAGGTTGCCATCAAGAATCTCTACCAATCCTTTGCTGGTGTAGGTTGCAAAAATTTCGATTACCTGTTCTTCTCTTTTCTGCTCAATTCCATAATCTATCAGATCAAACTCTGCCTCAAGGTCAGCCAGCAGCACATCTTCAACAAAATCTTCTTCTTCGCTTGATTCGATTTGGTCGCCGTATCTGTCGGTAAAGTAGCCGCTAAGTGTTATTGCTGTGGAACAGTGTACCAGGCCGGAGTCATCAATCGTAACATAATGATTATCGAGCCTGTAACTTTTCGGCGGGACCGGCTTAACCGTAATTATTTTGGATTGTTTGCCGTCCAGCAAAAATCCTCCATTGACAAGACAGGTCGGCGGCAAGACACCAAAGGGACAGTATTTGCTGGAGGCATCGACAATAGCGCCGCCATCGGAAAAGTCTATTACCGCAATGATATGATTAAACTGACTCAACTGATAAAGTTTTGGACTGAAGACGCCATAGTCACTGGTAGCAATAAGGACCGGCCATGACTGAAACCCGGCCTGGCGGCACATCGCAACCAGCAGTACGTTTTTTTCTTCTTCGGTACCTTCTCGGGTTTTCAGCGCTTTCTCAACGTTATCATTATAAAACCAGGTGCTTACGTCAGTTTTGGTAGTTCGTATACTGTCACGCACAAATTTATATATTGCCAGTGCTTTTGCATCTTCGTCTTCAGCGTCCGCCGTCAAAGATGCCACAAGATCTTTTAGCCCTTTGTTTTTTCTGATATATTTTTTAATCACTTGCTTGGTGAAAAATTCGCCAAGATCCTCCCAGCTTTCCACAAAAGCAACAAACTGATAGGCACTGGTGTAGGAAACAAGCTGGTTTTTCAACGATGATTCGAAATTGTAAATGGCGCCGCTCATTGGTTCATCGCGCAAAGGAGGCAATTTAGTCATTGTCCAGGTAAAGGTTTTATATTTGTTCAGCGCGTTCATTTCTTCGGTTGGTTCCTGAAATGGAAGAGGGATATTATTGTAAGCTGATGAATAAATAAACCCCGGGGCCAGGGTCAGTGAAAATTGCGAAGTAAGTGTGTATTGCTGGTTGTGAAATTCCCAGGAATCAAGAGAAGAAAAACGCTTGTTAAAATTGCGGTATTTGTATT
The DNA here is from genome assembly GCA_022562075.1 of Candidatus Zixiibacteriota bacterium. GTDB lineage: Bacteria > Zixibacteria > MSB-5A5 > GN15 > FEB-12 > JACZWU01. The sequence continues at coordinate 5,668 of JADFPZ010000029.1, forward strand.
CCAGAATAGAACCCGGCTCGACATGGGGAAATGAAAATGTTTTGGTTCGGAGGTTGCCGTACTCCTGTTTTTGAATATTACCGCCTTCAACTTTATGCTTTTTGCCGTTGGGTGTTATAGTGTGAGCCTTGAGACTCTTAATCTTATCGCCGTCTCGGTACCAGATAGCAATATCTCCCACTTCTTCCGCACCAGCGTCATTAAATACTTTCATGCGAACATGCCGGTAAAAAGAGATACCGTCAGGTTCGATTTCCATTTCACCTATATCAAAAAGGATTATGACATTTGCGTCAGAATAATCCTGCGGCAAGGGAGTGGCCCATTCGGCCTCACTGATTTTGCCCCATTTCGGTTTATCGCCGGCAAAAGTCAGAGTCGTAGATAGACAAAGTAATAGTACAGCTAGAAGATACACAGGCCTGCTCATCGTGCCTCCCTTGATTGTTTGAAAAACCGAGCCCAGAATTAATCCAACAGTTCGGTATTGAAAAATAGGAAACAGAATCCAGTTTTCAAAGCGAAAAATAGAGCCTTGTTGAGAAGATTTATGGCAAGGTGTAAGGCGATGCGTATCAAATATTACATTGTGGACGACTACTAAAGAAGATATGTGACTTAGCGTAGGAACATGCTTGCTTGCGCCAGACTTGTGAACCAGATTTCGACTTCTAAGTATGGGTATACCTGAAAAGTACTGCTATTTTACCCTGGATAATGAGAATTTTGAGCAATAAAACTTGTTGAGCCTACCGCCAGCAAATGTTAAATTATCCTGAATAAAATACCGCTGAAACAATAAATTAGAGCAGCGCACCAAAAACGAGGTATGAGTTATGGCCGTTAAAGACCCGCAAGATATAATCAAACAGTTAGAATTTGAAAATAAAGAGTGGCTGGAATCGATAGATTATATCTATCAAAACCAGGGGCCCAAGCGAGTGGTGGAGCTCCTAAAAAAACTCCAGCTCCGTGCGCAGCAGCTTGGTGTGCCTCTTCAATTTACTGCCAACACTCCCTATATCAATACTATTTCGGTCGAAGAGCAGCCGGTCTATCCCGGCAACCGCAAAATTGAACGCCGCATAAAAAGCATTATTCGCTGGAATGCGATGGCTATGGTGGTCCGCGCCAACCGTCAGGAAGCCGGTATAGGCGGACATATCTCAACTTATGCCTCGGCGGCGACACTTTTGGAAGTAGGATTTAACCACTTTTTCAAAGGCAAAGGTAAAAATTATCAGGGCGATCAGATATATTTTCAGGGTCATGCCGCACCGGGAATTTATGCCCGGGCCTTTTTGGAAGGCAGACTTTCTCTCAAACATCTTGAGAATTTCCGACGTGAACTGAGCGAAGGCGGCGGTCTTTCGTCGTATCCGCACCCGCGTCTGATGCCGGACTTTTGGGAATTTCCGACAGTCTCTATGGGCCTTTCATCTATCATGGCTATCTATCAGGCCAGGTTCAATCACTATCTGCGAGACAGAGGCATAAAAGATACCGACGGCCCCAAAGTCTGGGCCTTTCTGGGCGACGGAGAACTGGATGAACCGGAATCACTGGGAGCCATCACGTTGGCCTCCCGCGAAAAGCTGGACAATCTGATTTTTGTAGTGAATTGTAACCTTCAGCGCCTCGACGGACCTGTCCGGGGTAACGGCAAAGTTATTCAGGAGTTTGAAGCTGCTTTTCGCGGGGCGGGTTGGAATGTTATCAAAGTTATCTGGGGAGATGGCTGGGACCCGCTCTTTGAGCAAGACGATGACGGCACTCTGGTAAAGAGAATGGAAGAGGCCGTGGACGGCGATTACCAAAAATATTCAGTCTCCGGCGGCGACTATATAAGAGAACGATTCTTCGGCAAATATGATAAGCTGAGAGAAATGGTCAGCAATTATTCCGACGAACAGCTTCACAAACTCAATCGCGGCGGACACGATCCGGAAAAAGTTTATGCAGCTTACAAAAAAGCAGTTGAGCATACCAGCCAGCCGACAGTGATACTAGCCAAGACTATCAAAGGTTACGGGCTGGGTGAAGCGGGTGAAGGCAGAAACGTAACCCACCAGCAAAAGAAATTGAACGAACAGGAACTCCGCGACTTCCGCACCAGATTCGGCATTCCAATTTCAGATGCCGATGTAGCCGAAGCGCCGTTTTATAAACCTGCCGATGAAAGCGAAGAGATGCAGTATCTCCGCGCGCGAAGAGAGGAACTTGGCGGCTATGTACCGAAGCGGATTGTGGCTGTCGACCCGATCAAACCTCCGCCGGCTGAAATATTTTCAGAATTTTATGAAGGCAGCGGTGAGCGGGAAGTCGCCACTACCATGGTAGTCGTACAGCTTTTGTCAAAACTTCTGGCCGACAAAGAACTCGGCAAATATGTAGTTCCGATTGTGCCGGACGAAGCCCGTACTTTTGGAATGGAATCGCTTTTTAGAAAAGTCGGCATTTACTCGCGGGTGGGTCAGCTTTATGAGCCGGTTGACAGAGAAACGCTGCTCTATTACAAAGAAGCGACCGATGGTCAGATTTTGGAAGAAGGAATTACCGAGGCCGGTTCGATGTCATCATTTATTGCCGCCGGAACCGCCTATGCTTCGCACGGCATAAATATGATTCCATTTTTTATCTTTTACTCAATGTTTGGTTTTCAGAGAATTGGCGATCTTATCTGGGCGGCCGGAGATATTCAGGCGCGCGGTTTTCTATTAGGCGGTACAGCCGGCAGAACCACGCTGCACGGCGAGGGGCTGCAGCATCAGGACGGTCATAGCCACGTCTATGCCTACGCGCTGCCTAACATGAAAGCATACGACCCGGCTTTTGCCTATGAACTGGCTGTTATTATCAAGGAAGGTATAAACAGAATGTTCGTCAAACAGGAAGATCTGTTTTATTACCTGACTGTCATGAATGAAACCTACAAAATGCCGAAGATGCCAGAGGGTTCAGAAGAAGGCATATTGAAAGGCATTTATCGCTTTAGCAAATCATCGCATCCATCTAAAAGCAAAGCGCACTTATTTGGCAGTGGCACGATTATAAACGAAGTCATCAAGGCACAGAAAATTCTTGAAGAAAAATATGACGTATCAGCCGATGTCTGGAGCGTTACCAGCTACAAAGAACTTTATCACGATGCCATAGAGAGCGAGAGATGGAATTTACTGAACCCTGATAAAGAGCGGAAAATTCCGTATATCTCGGAAGCCCTGGCAGGAGAGTCCGGCGTCTTTGTAGCCTCATCTGACTATCTAAAATCGCTGCCCTGCTCAATAGCCAAGTGGCTGCCCGGACCACTGGCGGCACTGGGGACCGATGGCTACGGCCGTTCTGCTTCCAGAGTTGCGCTCAGGAATTTCTTCGAAATTGATCACCGCTTTGTAATAATAGCTGCTTTGCTTCAGCTGGCCGAGCAGGGCACAGTTGAAAAATCAGTAGTTCAAAAAGCGTACAAAGACTTAGACATTAATCCTCAAAAACTGAATCCGCATCATGATTAAAGAAGTCAGTATTCCCGACATAGGTGAAAATATCACCGAAGGGACTGTGATTGATATTCTGGTTGCCGAAGGTGAGCTGGTCAAAGAAGAGCAGGGCTTAATAGAGTTTGAAACCGACAAAGCGGTAGTTGATATTCCGTCGCCATTTATGGGCAAGATCAGCGAAATTTTGATTGCTAAAGGTGACACCATAAGTATCGGCAAAGTAATTATCAAAATAGAAACCGAAGTTGCCGCTGAGGTTAAGAAAGAAAAAGAAGAGTCTGCCCCGGCTGCTGCAATAGAAAAAGAAACCGCAGCAACTAAACCAAAACAAGAAGAAAGAGAAAAGAAAACAGCAACAGCACCGGCTTTAGTAAAAACCAAGGCGGAGCCGCTTAAAGATATACCGATAGGAACTGACTCTGCTCCGGCTTCGCCTACTGTTCGGCGATTAGCACGGGAGCTTGGAGCAGATATCAACAAAGTTTCCGGAACCGGTCCGGGAGAGCGCATTACTGATGAAGATGTAAAAGCATATGTAAAACGTCTGGTTCTTAGCAAAGGCGGAGAGCCGTCTGGCGTCCGGGAATTTATTCCTCTGCCGGATTTAAGTAAGTGGGGAGAAATCAAAAGAGAAAAAATGTCGCGTGTCAGAGAGCTTATTGCCAGGGGTACCGGCTATGCCTGGTCCATAATTCCCCACGTAACCCAGTTTGACCAGGCCGATATAACTCAGCTCGAAGAATTCCGAAAAACATTCAACAAGCGCCATAAGGACGACGGAATCAAACTTACTGTAACGTCGATTCTAATGAAAGTTATCGCCGAGGCAGTAAGCGAATTCCCTCGCTTTAATGCCAGTATAGATGATGCGACCAATGAAATTGTATATAGAAAGTATTGCAATATAGGAATTGCCGCTGACACTGACAGGGGACTTCTGGTGCCGGTCATTCGCGATATTAAAAGCAAAAGCATAGTCGAGCTTGCCCGAGAGCTGATAGATATTGCCGAGCGCACCCGCAGCAAAAAAATCAGCCCGGACGAACTTGATGGCGGCACATTTACTATTTCCAATCAAGGGGGAATCGGCGGCACAAATTTCACCCCGATAGTTCTCTGGCCGCAAGTGGCTATTCTTGGCGTGAGCAGAGCTTCAATGCAGCAGGTTTATGTTGGCAGTGAATTTGTGCCGAGAATGATTATGCCTCTTTCTCTTTCGTATGACCATCGTGCCAACGACGGCGCTGATGCCGCCCGCTTTATGCGCTGGATCTGCGAAGCAATTGAACAGCCTTTAACATTGTTTGTGGATAAATAGAATAAATAAATGACAGCTACAAACGCCAAAGGTAAATCAACACAGTTAGTAGTAATCGGGGGCGGACCGGGAGGCTATGTGGCTGCTTTTCATGCCGCTGATTTGGGTATGAAAGTTACTATCGTTGACCCCGAGCTTAACCCCGGCGGAGTTTGTCTTTATCGCGGCTGTATTCCATCGAAGGCGCTATTACACGCTGCAGAAATTATTCGCGAGGCAGAACACGCTAAAAACTTCGGGATAGACTTCGGTAAACCTAAAATAGATCTGAGTAAACTTCGAGGTTGGAAAGACGATGTCGTCAGCAAATTGACCGGTGGAGTAGGACAGCTGGCCAAACTTAGAAAAGTCGAGCATATACGAGGTCTGGCAACATTTGAAAATGCCGGCAGGCTCAATATCAAAACCATCGAAAATGAATCCTATGAGCTTTCGTTTGAAAACGCTATCATAGCGACCGGTTCATCACCATCAAATATTCCCGGTATCTCGATCGACAGCAAGAACGTATTGGATTCAACCACGGCGCTTGACTTAGCCGAACTGCCAGGCAGTCTGTTGGTAATTGGCGGGGGTTACATCGGGCTTGAAATGGGAACAGTCTATGCTGCACTAGGCACCAGGGTGACGGTAGTAGAAATGACCGATGGAATTTTACCGGGAGCCGACCGCGACCTGGCAGCAGAGCTTTCCAAGAGAATTGAAAAGTTGTTTGCTGAAATTCTGCTTAAAACAAAAGTTGTCGATCTTGTAGAAGAGAATAGTGGTATCAAAGTCAGTTTCGAGAGTGAAAATTCAGAAAAAACAGATCAACTGTTCGATAAAGTTTTGATATCAATCGGCCGCCAGCCTAATTCAAAAAATCTGGGTCTTGAAAACATAAATGCAGAAACAGACAAACTCGGTTTTATCAAAATTGATTTACAGCGCCGAACAGCCGAAAGCACCGTCTTTGCTATCGGCGACGTTGCCGGCGAGCCGATGCTGGCGCATAAGGCCTCGCATGAAGGCAAAGTAGCGGTGGAGGCAATCGCAGGCAAGAAAACAGCCTTTGAGCCGAAAGCTATTCCGGCAGTTGTTTTTACAGACCCCGAAATCGCCTGGTGCGGTCTGACCGAAACAGAGGCCAAAGAATCGGGGCGGGATGTTAAAATTTTGAAATTTCCCTGGAGAGCTTCAGGGCGGGCGGTAACACTTGACCGATCCGACGGCCTCACCAAACATATTGTAGATGCCAAGACCGGCCGTATTCTTGGGGTTGGCATTGCCGGTCCGCGCGCAGGTGAACTTATCGCAGAGGGCGTTTTGGCGATAGAAATGGCGGCTCTGGCTTCAGATTTAGAGCTTACTATTCATCCGCATCCGACTCTTTCAGAAACAGTTATGGAGGCGGCTGAGATGTTTGAAGGACAGTCGACTCATTATTATAAACCGATGCGAAAATGAAAAGGGAGACAAAGTCTATTAGATGTTAGAGTAGATTGTTTTGTCTTAAACAGACATGCAGGTAATGGACCTTTTGACAACACCACAGCTCAGAGTATTGATGGAAACTCAGGAGAGTTCCTGTATTTCAATTTATTTGCCGACATTTGTGTCGGGCAGCGAAGTCGGACAAAACCAAATCCGCTACAAGAATCTCTTTCGTATCGTTTCTGAGAAGCTAAGCAAAACAGATTTGCGCCCGTCACAGGTCAAGCATCTTTTATCACCACTGAAGAAATATGTAGATGAAACCTTGTTCTGGAGAAATCAAAGTCAGGGATTGGCGCTGTTTAGATCTGAAAACAAATTTTTTCATTACCGCTTACCTTTGAATTTTAAGGAGTTGGCGCTTGTTTCCGGACGGTTTCATATAAAACCTCTGCTGCCGATGTTCAGCGATGACGGCTTGTTTTACCTGCTGGCTTTCAGCAAAAACAAAGTCCGCTTGCTTCAAGGAACAAAATATAGTGCCAGTGAAATTAATATTGAGGGCGTTCCCGGCAGCCTGGCTGAAGCTCTGAAATATGATCTTCCCCAAAAAGAACTTCAGTACCACACCGGAGCTTCCAGGCATGGTGGTAAACGGGATGCTCAGTATTTTGGGACTGGTGCCGGCGACCCCGATGAAAAAGACAGACTCTTGAGATATTTTCAACAGGTAGACAAAGGTGTCTGCGAATTTCTTAAAAGCAAAAACTCTCCGCTGGTAATCGCCGGCGTGGAATATCTTTTACCTATCTACCGGGAGGCCAGCCGCTACTCACAACTTGTAAATGAGGGTATCATCGGTAACCCGGACAATCTGCCGGCTTCGGAACTGCATGAAAAGGCCTGGAAAATAGCTTCGCCGATTTTTGAAAAATCTCAAAAAGAAGCAGTTCAGAAATTTGAAACGTTGTATAGCTTAGGCAGCACTCAAGCGGCTACGGAACTGGAACAAATAATTCCGGCCGCAAATAACAAGAGAATAGACACCCTTTTTGTAGCAACAAACGAACAGAGGTGGGGTAAGTACTATCAATACTCAAATCAGGTTGAAGCACATGACCAGCCCGATGCCGGGGACGAAGACCTGCTGGATTTTGCCGCTGTTCACACCTTGATAAACCACGGCGTTGTTTATCCTTTGTCGCCAAGTAAGATGCCGGGGAAAAGATCAGCCGCGGCAATATTTCGCTACTAAGCGGAATTATCAGACAAAGGTAGCTATTTCCTCTAATTTCTTTTTGCTGATATCCGGCACTCTGGCGTCTTCTTTGGGATAACCGACTACCAGCACTAAAAAGGGCGTTTCGTATTTAGGGCGGTCTAAGACTTTTCTCAAAAAACCCATCGGGCTGGGGGTGTGTGTCAGGCAGGCCAGTCCGGCGTTGTGAATGGCGGCAATCAAAAAACCGGTGGCAATCCCGACCGACTCAGGCAAATAATAATTATGTTTCTTAATGCCGTCTTCGCCAAGCGTGTACCTTTGCGAAAAAATGACTATAAGATAAGGCGCTTCTTCCAGATAAGGCTTGTCTTTATCGGTGCCCAATGGCTTTAGTGCTTCCAGCCAGTAATCAGGAGCGCGATTTTCGTAAAAATCTTTTTCTACAATTTCCGCTTCGACCCTGATTTTCTTTTTAATTTCCGGGTCGCTGACTACCACAAAATGCCAGGGCTGCATATTGGCGCCGTTGGGAGCAGTGCCGGCAGTCATCAGGCAATTTTCGATGATTTCTCTGGCAACAGGTTTAGTTGAAAATTCGCGGATGGTGCGGCGACGTTTCATTTCGGCATAAAATTCTTTGGCGCGCGCTTTCATTTCTTCGGGAGGATATTTCTTGTAAGTACTCAAAGGCAGAAATTTATACTCTTTCATTTATTGGCCTCAATTTGCTCACATTAAATGACTCTTATTTCTTCGAAGTCGCACGGTGCCGCCAATTACCAGGCCGGCGCTTATTAAAATCAGGTTCTTAATTATATACTGTCCTTCTAAAGTAAGACCAAACGGAAATTTAGTAAAGCAGACCTCGGGCAAAAGTATTAATGGCAGCATTGTTCCGGGCATCTGCAGGAACAACAGCAGTATTGCCGCTCGAATGAACGGTCGAAATAGAAGGCAGACACCTATTGCGACCTCCCAGTAGCCAAGCAGGGGCAAAAACAATTCTGGCGGCAACCAGTAGACTGTGCGCTTTACCAATTCTTCGGCTGGGCTGATCCCCAGTGGCTTCAAGGCTCCAAACCAGATGAAAACTACTGCCAGCGAAAAGCGCAGAACCAGCATACCATATTTGTACATCCAGTCGGCAATGTGTCGGTCGAGAGAGTCAATATTGTCTTTCATATTATTCATTTGAACAAAGTCATTAGTTTTGCCGGAGGTTTCAAGACAAATACTGCCAGAGTAAAAGCTGCTATTAGTATGGTCGGGATAATTACTAACAACGGCGAGACATCGGGGTAAATCATTTGTTCAATATGCTTTATGATAAATGAACCGGGATAATCGGTTTCTGGATTGTAATGGCTTCTTAGCGCATTCTCCCAAAGAGTCAGCGGGCAGTATTTGCCCAATAATTCCAGCGTGGTCACAAACAGAATCCCCGATAGATGAATTGTTCTAAACAGCCAGCGCTCAAAGAACTTCGGACGAAAAAAGCCCCTGATAGTCAGCACGAACCCCCAGATCATAAAAATTATCCAGGCCAGATGAATGACCATTATTGCATCTGCCAGAATTCGGTAAAACATTTCTTAGAATTGAATCTCTTTAAACTGCTTAGCCCGAGGTGTCATTTAAATCGCCTTATGTTATTTTCATCAAAGATCCAGTGCATTATTCGCAGATTATTATTGGGTTTCAATTCAAACCAGGGTAAACCGTCCTGCCTTGAGGGATTTTTGATAACGTGAATATCCTGCGCCGGTGTGTAGCCCTGAATGAAGAGATACGACCTTTCTCCTGATTCTTCGCTGAAAACAATGTCTGCCACCATAATGGCGTGGCCGGGGAATCCGGGAAGTATTAAGGCATCACCTATCTGAATACTGTCGTATGATTTAATACTGTCCATTTCTTTTTCTAACGAGTATGTTCCGGCGTACATAAAAATATTGTCAAGATAACCCCGAAAAGATTGATAGCTCGAGTCTATTTCATCAGATTTTGTCCAGCTGACCTTGTTACCATTTACAAGCGGCCGATATCCCTTAATCCAGTTATCAAAGCGGGAGGTGTCTCCGCTGGTAAATTTATATTTTATGTCACAGTATTTACCAAGTGTGTATAAGTACTCGGCGTGCAGACGTATTATTGCATCGGCGCATTGCTGTAAATCTTTCGTGCCAATGTCAATATCCAGAACAGCAAAAACTACATCTTCGGACATTGCAGGTCTGCCATCATAGGTATAAGAAACTTTCTGACCGTCCTTCACAGGCAAGTGTCTCAACCAGTCAGCATAGCTGTTAGCTCCTACGGCAGTTCTTTTATATCCCGCTGGTAATGGAATGTAATTTATCAGGGCGGGGCTGGAGTCATAATCATTGGCCCAATTGTATCTATGTGATTGCGCCTGCAAATTAGAAATCAAGAAATAAAATAAAGTGGCAAACGTTGTGACTCTTAGTGATAATTTCAAGTGACAATCCCGGAGCTATGTTATTCCTTCAGCTTCCTTTCTATTTATAGATTATAACCCTATAACGGCCATACCAGGAACAGTTTCTTGATTTATGTAAACTATAAATCGATACGCATTTCAATTTCGTATCTCGCCTTGAAAACGGTAAAGCATTACGTATCAACACCTTAAAAACAACTTAACAATCATTTGTAACACTCTGGTCGATTTAACGACTAACCCTATGAAACGAAACAGCTGAACCTGAATGCAGGTTTAAGTGTTTGAGTAGTTTGACATCTCTTTAGTGAGCGACCGGGGAGGGTAGGAGTTGTATCGACGAAAATGACAAAGATAAATATTTCTACCATGGTTTTGATAATCGGAGTTATTACTTACCTGCCTTCAGCGGTCAGGCCTCAGGCTTGCAGCTGCGGTGGAGCGCCACTTCTAAGTTCCCTTGAAGTTCCTTCGACACCTGCAGGAGTCTGGCATTTCGGACTGACCTATGAATTCAGTTCCATTACAAATGTTTATAGCGGCAGTGACAAATTAGATGATGACGTCCGCAGTCGCCGGGTGCAATCGGGACTTTTCGAAATCAATTATGGTTTGACTGAACGTTTTTCTATAGCCGGGCTTTTTACTCTGCTGGAGCAGGAGCGCAAAACCACTTCCAATTTTGTCACCAGCGAAATAGTGCGCACCCGGGGAATCGGTGATGGTTTATTTTTGCTTAAGTATGCTATTTTACCTCAGTCAATCGGTAACCGCAGACAATTATCCATCGGCGGCGGTGTCAAAGTACCCGTCGGTCAATCGGATATCAAGAGTAATAACATTTTGTTAGCCGCTGATATGCAGCCCGGTACAGGTGCCTGGGATTTCGTGTTGTGGGGACATGCGCAGCAGGGATTATTTACAAAATTTCCCATAACGGTATATTCAACTTTTTCGTACCGGCTTAACGGAACTAATGACAGGTTCGGCCAAAGTTCGCTTGGCTACAAATTCGGCAATGAACTGGTAACCTCGCTGGCCGTCAATTTCAATCATATGACCAGCATTAATTACAATCTGGGACTTCGCTACAGATCAACTACGGCCGATGCCTTTGATAATAATGATGTAAACAACAGCGGCGGCAAATGGCTGAATTTTGTGCCCGGTCTTAATCTGAATATTTATGAAAAGTTTGGAGTTCGGGGCGAAGGCGAACTGCCTCTGTACAGGAAGCTGAACGGCACCCAACTTACAACCAGCTACACAGTTTCGTTTTCACTGTTCTATACTATCGCACCGCCAGATAAAGATACAAAATTTCCATTCTAAAGGAGTAAATGATGAAAAAGCAATACATTTTCGGAGCAGCTTTCGTTTTCATAGTTCTGTTTTTGATTTCGGGCTGCAGTGATGATGATAGTTCTTCACTAGGAGGCGCAAGTTCAGACCCTTCAGCCTGGTTAATACCGGTGAACGAAGTCTTTGACGGAGGCCCCGGGCGGGACGGCATTCCCTCCGTTGATAAGCCTTCTTTAATAGCGGCAGATGATCCTGCCAATTCATATCTAACGGATGCTGATCTGGTCGTCGGTATTAAAATGGGGAATGTTGTAAGGGCTTATCCGCATCCTATCTTAGATTGGCATGAAATCATCAATGACAAGATCGCTTCCAATGCTTTTGCTATTACATATTGTCCGCTTACGGGAAGCGCCGTGGCCTGGAACAGAACTATAAATGGAACCGAAACGACTTTCGGCGTCTCTGGATTATTGTACAACACTAATCTTATTCCGTATGACAGATTAACGCAGAGCAACTGGTCACAGATGAAGCTGCAGTGCGTCAATGGCGGGTTAATCGGCAGAACACCGCAATTGTTTAACATTGTCGAAACGACCTGGAAAACCTGGAAAGAATTATATCCGAATACTTTGGTAGTCTCTACCAACACCGGATTTTCACGCCCCTATGGCAGTTATCCTTACGGTGATTACAGGACAAATCAATTTCGACTGCTTTTTCCAGTATCAAATAAGGACTCAAGACTGCC
>JADFPZ010000228.1 GCA_022562075.1 Candidatus Zixiibacteriota bacterium
TAGAGACCAAAGTGGATGATTTCGCCGAGCATCTCTTTATTGCCTCTACCCATGACTATATCCTGTTTTTCTCAAGCTATGGGCGCTGCTACTGGGTCAAAGTGCACGGTATTCCCACCGGTGGAAAAATGGCCAAGGGCAAACCGATTGTCAATATGTGTAAGATGGAACCGGGCGAGAATATTACCGCTTTCTGTAAGGTCCGGGATTTCTCAGAAGATAAGTTCGTAGTCATGGCTACCAAGAACGGCACTATCAAAAAAGTTCCGCTCGATGCTTTCTCCAACCCCCGCCAGAAAGGTGTCAACGCTATCAATCTGCCCAAAGGGGATGAGCTAATCGAAGCTGCCATCACCGATGGAAATTATGAAGTTCTGATAGCGACCAGGCAGGGCATGGCTATAAGATTCCATGAAACCAAGTTTCGCTCTATGGGGCGCGCCTCTTATGGTGTCAAAGGCATCAGACTGGCCAAAGGCGATTATGTCATAGGCATGGTGGTGGTCAAACGCGACAGCACAATATTAGTAGTAACTGAAAACGGCTACGGCAAAAGGACCAATATCGATGACTACCGCATTACCAACCGCGGCGGTAAAGGTGTCATCAACGTCAAGACATCTGACAGAAATGGCGAAGTTGTGGCTATCAAAGAAGTATTAGATAAAGACGAGCTGATTCTGATTACCAAAAGGGGAATTGCCAACCGTCAATCGGTTAAAGATATTAACGTTATCGGGAGAAACACTCAAGGTGTTCGTCTCATTTCATTAAGATCAGGTGATGTTGTAGTAGATGTCGCCCGGGTAGTAACAGAATAGCTGCTATAGACCGATTCCGATCTGCACAATAATTACATCCTCTGCCGGGCGCCAGTCAAGCCACAGACTGACTTTGTCTGTCTCTGTCAATTTGGCTGAAACTACTCCCAATATATCGGCGACAATATCACGAGAAGAAAACCCAACCTTTGCTTTTTTGTCGTCATAAATTTCTTTGGTGATTCCCAGTGCCAAAGCTGGCATGGGACCAAGTATTTCGGTCAAGGCAGCAGATCCCCAGAAATGTTGAATTTTGTCCGGCACAGAAAACTTGTAAGTTTCATCAACATAATACCAGGGGTCATAGCTGGCTGTATCTGCTTTGGATTCTTCGGCAGAAAACAAAGACATCGCCAAAACGAAAACAGTCAAAAACACAAAGGCCCGAATTACTCGGTGAAAACTAAGTTGTTTACTCATATGGTGACCTTTCCAAACTCTCTTAACACAAAGAGCGTGCCAAATAAGAGAGAATCAGACGTTCTTGCAAGTCTTTGACTGAGTGAAAGTTAGAGTCGTAAATCTGGCAACAGTTAGAAGGCGCAAAATTGTATACAATTTACGAAAAGAATTGTGAAAGCAGTTGCACTATTTAGTATAGCCGGTTTGATTTAATAGCAATCCGCAACTATATTCTAGCGATGCCCTACCTCGGCGAATTAGCTGCACTCGGAACCGCCTTTTTTTGGGCTTTTACTGCAATTTTCTTTTCTAAAGCGAGTGAAAGAGCCGGCGCCTTCAATGTCAACAAAGTCCGCCTGCTCATGGCGGTTCTGATCTATGCAATCGTCCTGCTAATCCTAAATGGCTCCCTGTTTTATCAAGACCTGAATTCTTCACAACTTTTTTGGCTGGGTCTGTCAGGATTCATCGGACTGGTGCTGGGTGATCTCTGCATTTTTAGAGCACTGGTTATCATAGGTCCCAGACTAACGACTTTGATATTTTCAACAACACCTATTATGACAACAATAATCGCCTGGGTTTTTCTCGGAGAAAAGCTGGGCATATTGGACATATTGGGGATTACTGTTACAGTTGCCGGGGTAAGCTGGATCGTATTGGAAGGTCGGCCTGACATTCGGGAACGGATGGAAATTTCAAAAAAACATGCCGACAGCGGCTCATATCAAAGAGGAGTAATTTTAGCTCTGGGAGCTTCGCTCGGTCAGGCGATAGGATTGGTCCTGGCCAAGCAGGGGATGACTAACGCCGGATCTGATATAGACCCGATGCTGGCTTCGTTTGTACGTATGCTCATTGCCTGCGCCATTATCTGGATTATTTCTGCTTTCAGAGGGAAGCTAAATGAAGTCGCCCTCATATTTAAAGACAAAGTAACTTTCAACCTGACTCTTAGCGGTTCGATTTGCGGGCCATTTTTGGGAGTCTGGTTGTCTTTGCTGGCGCTAAATTATATTTCCACTGGCGTAGCCGCAACGCTTAATGCAACCGTTCCGATAATAGTAATTCCGATAATGTATATACTATACCAGGAGAAATCTTCTGTGCGGGCTCTGGCCGGGGCACTGATTGCTGTTTTGGGAGTTGCGCTGCTCTTTATTACTTAGAGCAGTCGCCTGACTTGATACACGAAAGTCGGTTTCTCTTCTAAGTAAGGAAACTCTGTGGCAAATAGAAAGGCAGCCCAGAAAAAGCTAAGCAGCCCTCTGAACTCCAGAGGCCAGTCAACACCCAGCATATACAAAAGTAATAGAAGCGTTAGTCCGAAAAATAATCTCGGCAGAGCTTCGACCAGACCTTCTTTGGCATACCAATAAGCTCCCGAAGTCAAGAACAGAGTCACCAGGGCCGGAGCAAAGATAAACACCAGCCATTTGGCGGCGCACATATCTACGCAATAATAGAGAATACTCTCATCAGAAGCATTTGCCAGCCAGACAAAATGCAGAGTCCAGAAAAACAACGAAAGGGTTCCGTATATGAAAGCAGTGGTTAAGTTGGTGCGGAAAGCTCTCAGAGCGCCAACCGTCATATACATGCCCAGGACTGCTAACATTATTAGAATTATAACCATGATATCTCCAAGCCAATAGCCAATTTGTTCATACATATATTCACCTCAGCTATTACTAAGGTAACTTTTATGCCAATGGGCGGACTAAATAGTAGGAATGTAAGCTAAATAATTATAGTATAAGCAGTTAGGAGCATTAGGTTTGGTCCCCGAAGCATCTAAAATTCAGCTGTATTCTCTGCAAAGAGTTGCAAAAAAAGCCCGCTTTTCAAGCGGGCTCTGCAGGACAAGTTTCGCAACTGGGTGATTTAAAATTCGGCAGCTTAAGCCGCTGTTCAACTGCCGCTTTTATAGGTGGACAATTCCTTTTTGCGGGTTTTATTCTATTATAATCATCCAATTTTACTATCCATAAGGAGGTCTACGAGACGACTTCCGTAACTGGGTGCTGGAAATTGCCCTTCAACCGCTCAAGGGTGCCGGGGGAAAGAAAAGAGTGAAAAAGAGGGAACAAAACAAATGAACAAGGCAGTTAGCAAGTTTTGGCCAGCAGGAAGGTTGTTTGCCTTTCTTGTGGTGGTTCTTGCAGCTTTTGCCCCGTTTGTTAGCGCACAAGATACTGCGCAAACCGTACGGGAGGCGATGTACGAGCGCTACCTGGAGTTCGCCTCCTACGTCAAAGGCGGCTCGATTGTGCCCCACTGGATGGCTGACGGCTCAAGTTTTTGGTACGCCGAGGCGGGCCTGGAGGGGACGGTCATCTGGAAGGTCGATCCCCAGACGAACATCAAAGAACCCTTGTTCGACACATTGCGTCTACACAAAGCCCTTTTGCCTCTCCTCAGTCATGAGCCGTCCTCCTTAGGACTTCCCTTTGAGGATTTCACCTTCGTCGACACAAGCGAAAACGTGGTTCGATTCACCGTCGAAGAGTGGGCAAAGGATCGCAAGTTCGACCTGAGCAA
>JADFPZ010000229.1 GCA_022562075.1 Candidatus Zixiibacteriota bacterium
AACAGTCCTGCCAGAGTCTCGCTATCGTCGACATTCGAGGGACGATGCATCGTTACGGTTGCGTATTTGCCCGATTCCAGCTTGAGCTGATTTAAGATGTCCGATTTCTTTGCTCTTTCCAGATTACCAACCAGAGAATCAATCATGATATTGCCGGTGAAAAAGATTTTTTCATCAGGCACACCTTCGTCTTTGAGGTTATCCAATCCTGACTGCTCTGTGACAAACAGGTAATCCGACAGACGGTCAGTTACTATGCGGTTGATTTCCTCCGGCATGCTGCGGTCAAAACTCCTGAGTCCCGCTTCAACATGAGCAATCTTGATACACAATTTGGCAGCTACAATTGCTGCTGCCATTGTTGAATTGACATCACCAAAGACAACTACCAGATCTGGTTTTATCTCCAGGAATGATTTTTCAATCTCTACCATTATTTTTGCAGTCTGCACTGCTTGTGATCCCGAACCTACTCCCAGATAAAAATCTGGCTTGGGCATTTGAAGTTGTTCAAAAAACAGTTCAGACAATTTCTTATCGTAATGCTGACCGGTATGAATTAATATTGTTTCAAAATCAGTTTTGTTTTCATGAAGTTTTTTTATTAGCGGAGCGGCTTTCATGAAATTCGGCCGCGCCCCGACTACCAGTGTAATTTTCTTTCGCATCCTGCGACCTCTTTTGTTAATGTTGTCCCCACGCCGCCGGCATCGAACAAGCGGCTGTTGCTGATTTCGCTAAAAAGTATCGGCAGGTTAGTCTGTTAACTTAAATGGAGAATCTTGGTTTTCTTCGTGACGTATTTCGTCAATCGCATCAGAGCGGCCAGAACCCTTGAAAAGCCGGTTGGGGGCATTAAAAACAAGGCCGTCGCACTCCCCGATATTTTTATAGGCATGGACAATACCGGGCGGAATAATCAGCAATAACGGGTTTTTCTGGCCGGCCTCAAAGACGACTTTTCGACCGTGTGATGCGGAACCTGGGCGGTTGTCCCACAGATAAATCTTAAAATCTGAGGGTCCCAAAAAGCAAAAGAGGTCTGCCTGATGCACATGCTCATGCGGACCCCGCACGACACCGGGATGCGTTATTGACATATAAGCCATCTCCGGTCTGAACTCTGGTGGGATTTCGTCGCTTCTAAAAAGCTCGGCCAGCCAGCCGCGCTCATCTTTTTGCCTGGCCAATTTTTTTATTATGACGCCATCTATTTCAGATTTCATTTAAGAGCTGCTTTCCATGAAGTTTGAGAAATTCATCAAGACTTTCTTTCCAGGGCCGCATCATACTCAAATTTTCTAACTCCAATTTCTCGCAGGAGAGTGAAGACCTCGACGGTCTTTTTGCCTTTGCCGGATGCTCATCTGAGCCACAAGGCTCGACGATAACTTCCGGCAGCATCGTTGCCAGTACTTCGCGGGCAAATTCAAAGCGCGAAACTTCCGGGCTTGATGCGACATGATAAATTCCGCTGACGTTTTTCTCAATCAATCTTTTAGTCTGTATCGCAATATCTTTTGCGCAGGTCGGCGTGCCAATCTGGTCAGTAACAACTTTAAGAATGGGCTTCTCCCCTGTCGCTTTGGCTGTTTCTACTTTTCTTTTGGCAATGGCCAATATTTTCTTGAGAAAATTGCTTCCAGTTTCAGAATAAATCCAGCCGATTCTTATAATAATTGTATCTGCCCAGCTTGACAGACACTTACTTTCGCCGTCGAGTTTAGAGCGGCCGTATACATTGATTGGGTTAGTTCTATCAGTTTCGAGGTAAGCTCTGCTCTTTGTACCATCGAAGACATAGTCAGTAGAAAAGTAGACTAATTTTGCATTGACCGATTTGCAAGCCAGGTCTACATTCTCAGTTCCTACAGAATTAACCAGGGCAGCCTTTTCCGGCTCAATTTCGCATCTGTCAACATTTGTAAAGGCGGCTGTATGCAGGACATATCGTGGCCTGTGATTGTTGATGACGCTGCTGATTTCTGTTTTATCGGTGATATCTGCATCTTTTCTGGTAATTCCAACCACTTCATACGCCTTAGAAAACTCAGAAACTAAGGCTCGGCCCAGTTGTCCGTTAGCGCCGGTGACTAAAACCTTATAATGCACTATCTGCACCTGCGGCATCTGCGATACCTTCGGAACTTTCAGTACCTTCGGTCTCTCTTAAGACAAGTTCCAGATATTTGCGGTAGGAGTTCTCCCCCATTTGCTCAATCAATTTTTCAAACTGGCTCTTGTTTATGTTGCCAAGCCTTAGCGAAATTTCTTCAATGCAGGCAATTTTTAAGCCCTGCCTTTTTTCGATTGTCTCGATAAAGTTGCCGGCTTCGAGCATGCTCTCATGCGTCCCGGTATCAAGCCAGGCCACTCCGCGGCTTAAAATTTCAACTTTCAGGTTCCCCTGCTTCAGGTAGGCGTTATTGATGTCTGTAATCTCAAGTTCTCCCCGTGCCGACGGTTTCAGACTCTTTGCATAATCTACAACATGACTGTCATAAACATACAAGCCTGTTACCGCATAGTGCGACCGCGGTGACTGCGGCTTTTCTATTATTGATACCGCTTGGCCGCTGTTATCAAACTCGACTACTCCATATTTTTCCGGCGTGCTCACATAATATGCAAACAGTAAACCGCCGTCAGAAAAGTTTTTTATTGTCTCAAAAGAATTGCCCAGGCCATAAAAAATATTGTCTCCGAGTATCAGCGCCACGTTATCAGCTCCGATAAATTCTTCACCGATCAAAAATGATTCGGCGATACCGTTCGGCTTCGGTTGTATTTGGTATGAAATATCCAGGCCCAATTGCCTGCCCTCACCAAATAGGGATCGAAAACGCGGTTTGTCTGCCTCGGTGGATATTATCAGTATCTCTTTGATACCGGCCTGCATCAGAGTTGCCAGCGGGTAATAAATCATCGGTTTATCGTAAACCGGTAAGAGTTGCTTGCAGACAGAGCGTGTCACCGGGTATAGTCTGGTCCCTGTTCCTCCTGCTAAAATAATTCCTTTGGTGACACTCATAATTTTTTTCGTCAGCTATTTGCGGTCGCCATAAACTGTTTCATAATAATTAATATATTCGCCGCTGGTGCAGTTTTTTAGCCAGTCGGTCTGTGACAAATACCAGTCGACTGTTAATTCGAGACCCTCGTCCAGACTTAAAGACGGTTCCCAGCCAAGTTCCTTTTTAATTTTTGATGAGTCCAGCGCATAGCGCCGGTCATGTCCCGGTCTGTCTTTGACAAACTCAATCAGCTTGTCGAATGGCCCGCTGCCTGTTTTCTTTTCAAGAATGGCGCAGATTTTCTTGATCAAAAAAATGTTTTCTGTCTCAGAGCCGCTGCCAATGTTATAGGCCGAACCGGGCTGACCTTTATGAAAAACTAAATCAAGCGCTTTGCAATGGTCCTCAACATAAAGCCAGTCACGGATATTTCGACCATCGCCATAAACAGGAATAGACTTGCCATTGATGACATTGTTTATCAAAAGCGGTATCAGCTTCTCCGGAAATTGAAAGGCTCCATAATTATTGGAGCAGTTTGTGATAACAACATTCAGGCCGTAACTTTTATGGTAAGAGCGCACCATCTGGTCGGCGGCGGCTTTTGAGGCGGCATAAGGCGAACTGGGATTGACCGGATAGTTTTCGTCAGCGCGGCTGTCAGCTTCTATCGAACCGTAAACTTCGTCGGTTGAAACATGGTGAAAGCGAAAATTGTTGTTTGAATC
>JADFPZ010000230.1 GCA_022562075.1 Candidatus Zixiibacteriota bacterium
TCTCAGGGACTCATGAACCCGGCTCAAAAGTTCTTTGGTCCGTTCTAATTTGCGAATAACTGTTTCTTCCCCTTGCTCGGAAAGGCGGGCAATGCTCAGGGCCTTATGGGCCTGCTCTCGGGCTGCCTGAGTAAGCTTAGCGGCAAACTTGTAACCTTCCAGAGTCCCCATTCCGAAATTTTCCCAGGCCTGCCTTTGCAAACGAACAGCCTGCTCCAGCGCTAAAGCAGCCGGAGGAGAACTGGAAGTTCTGACAACTTCTCTGACTCTCTCAAGAATATGGTTTGTTCTTTCCAGTTCGGTTCTAACGAATTCAATGAAATCACCGGTAATTTGGCCCGATGATATCGGGGCCAGCATCGCCGCCGCTATTACAATTAAGAGAGTTCTGACTGTTTTCTTTTTCATCATATCACTCCAGTTTTAATATCCGGAGACCAGTATCGCAAAGGAGGTGCCATTGCTGCCTATGTTCTTTTAACCAAATAGAACTCAAGAGATTACGATATTTGCTCAAATTCTGCTGCCTATTCGGATTGTACCGTAAGGTACGGTTCTTAAATTCTGACGAACCATCAGGGACTAATTCCGTGAACTTTCATACGGCTGTAGAGGCGCCGTCTGGTAATCTTTAGCATCTTGGCAGCCTCGGTTTTGTTGCCGTTAGTGCGCTGGATCGCTTCAAGAATCATCTGTTTTTCGGCCATCTCAAGTCCCTCTTTGGCGGCGGGACTGGCGCTGCCGGTTTCTATAATCGGCTCGTTGTCTATTTCCAGAGAAAAGTCGTCTGTACTTAGAGGCTCGCCTCCGGAGAGAATAACCGCTCTTTCGAGCACATTGCGCAGCTCTCTGATATTACCCGGCCAGTCGTACATTTCGAGCAGTTCACTTACTTTGCTGTCCAATTCCAGGTGGGGATAATTTTGCCTTTTTAAGAAGTGTTGTGCCAGGGGAATAACGTCCTCGGTCCGCTCGGAAAGATTGGGCATATTTATAGGAAAGACATTGAGCCTGAAAAACAAATCTTCCCGGAACTTTCCATTTTCAATTTCTTCCTTTAAATCCCTGTTAGTGGCCGCTACAACTCTGACATCAATCTCGACCTGGTCAACGCCGCCAACTCTGACCAGTTTTTGTTCTTCTAAAACTCGCAGAAGTTTGGATTGTAAGGCCGTGGTCATATCGCCTATTTCATCCAGGAATAAAGTGCCGCTGTCGGCCAGTTCAAAGCGTCCTCGCTTACGGGCATCGGCTCCGGTAAAGGCGCCTTTTTCATGTCCGAATAGTTCAGACTCCAGTAAATTATCAGGCAGGGCCGCACAGTTGACCGCTATAAACGGATTGTCCTTACGGGACGATATCCGGTGAATCATCTGTGCCGCCACTTCTTTGCCGGTACCGGAGCGGCCGGTAAGCAAAACAGTAGCATTAGTGACAGCTACTTTTCTGATAAGTTCTTTAACCTTTTCCGCCGCCTGAGAATTTCCTACAAAATCACTTTCCGACTGAGCTGCGGCAACTTTCTTATAGTGATCTGCCAGCGACTTTTGCTTTTGCTGCTTTAGAACTTTCTGAATTCTGACTTCCAGAACCTCAAAACTAAACGGCTTTTCGATGTAATCTACAGCGCCAATTTTCATGGCCTCCACAGCATTTTCAACAGAGCCATAGGCGGTCATCATTATTACCTGAGTACCCTCTTTTTCCAGCGCTTTTTTGAGAATCTCCATGCCTGAGATTTCAGGCATCGAAATATCGGTTACAACCAGATCAAAGGAATGCTTGTCCAGCAGCTTTATTGCTTCGGCGGGGTTTACCGTAGTCTGCACATCGTGCCCCAGATCTTCCATGACTCCGCAGACCATCGAAGAAATTTTCGGTTCATCATCTACAACAAGTATGTGTGCCATATTTTACTGGTTCGGTTCTTTAGGCAGATAAATTATAAATTCTGTTTTTTCACCGGGCTCGCTCTGAATATCTATACGGCCTTTCAATTCTTCAACTATTTTAAGTGTCAGGTATAAACCCAGACCGGAGCCTTGCTGCCGGGTAGTATAAAATGGCTCGAACAGCTTTTTCATCTTCCTTTTGGGAATGCCCGGACCAAAATCAACAACTCTTAACTCAATAAATTCTCCCTGCTCTAATATGGAGATTCCCAGTTTCAGCGGCTTTTCGGCAGACAGGCAGGCTTCGGCTCCGTTTATCAGTAAGTTCAATAGAATCTGACGCAATACCCGGGGATAGCTATGAATTACCAAACCGGGCGGACTGTTGTCACCAATCCATTCAATTTTTTGGTCAGCATATTTCTGCTCCAGGTCAGCTTTCATTTTGGCCATAAATCCAGCCACTTTAATCGGCTCACTCTGACTTGCTGCCAAAATCCCACCGATAGTCCCGCGGGCAAAGCTCAGATAACCGGTGACAATCTGATTTAAGCGGTCAACTTCTTCGATTATAAAATCTGATTCTTCCGGATGCTTGTTTTCTTTGGCCAGAAATTTCTTGAGACGCTCCGCCGAGCCGCGAATTATCATAAGCGGGTTTTTTATTTCGTGGGATATAACCGCTACCATGCGGCCTAAGTGGGAGTGCGTTTCGCTGAGTACCAGACGAGCTTCGGCCTGGTTAAGAGAGCGCTGCACCAGCAGAAAGATTATACCAAAAATAAGGCCGGCCAGTACCGACAGCAGACTCGAAAAATAGAGATTGTTTTTTAGCTCTACCAGTGATTCAAAAAAATCTACGGGAGCTTCAACCCCCAGTACTGCCACCACCAGCCCCAGTGAATCAGGCAGCGGCACAAACGCAGATTTGAGATAAATCGAACCGGTTTGGTAAGATTCTGTTACCAGAGCATTCTCTTCCGAACTGTAAAAAAACGAATCTATAAAGCGGCCATTTAGCGGAGCCAGCAAATAGGTTGAGTCGGCTTCATACGAGGTTGTCGCCAGATAACGGTAGTTTTCATCGAGAATAAAGACTTCCGACAAAGAGTCCGAAAGCCGGATCTCTTCGAGGATATCGACGATGTTCACAAAAGCTTGGAAATCATCGGACATCAGAGCTTCAATGTCCGCGGCCGTAATTCTCATAGCTCCGGTATTGGCCACCAGTGCCAGTCGCCGTCCCAGTTGGCCATCAAGGATGGCCTCTGTTTTATCGTAGAAAATCCACCAGGCCAGATTTACCAGTACGATGAGAACGATAGAGAATAAGGCCACCAGCCAGAGCTTTTTAGTGCCGCCAAACATCGCACCAAGCAACTTGAATTATGATATGCAGTCAACTTTAACAGGAAATTCTGTTGCCTTGCACTTTATGTACTATAATTTTGTACGAATTCACAACACTTTAAGGATAACTCCTGCAATGGAAGCAGTAGTTACGGATAGGCTTTGGAGTCTAAAGGACATAATTACATTGGTTGAGAAAAGAGAATCGGAACAAATTTGACAAGGTGCCCGTTTATATAGTATACTGATGTGAGGGGAATTCACTTGTTTGTCGATAAAATAAGGGGCAAATTACTTTTATCCTAAGAGGAGCTGGTTTAATGGAGGAAGCCACCATAAGCGTCTTTGACGTTGCCAAATATATATTAAGTAAGCTGGGTGGAGTTTCGGCAATGAAGCTTCATAAATTGCTATATTATGCCCAAGCATGGTCATTAGTTTGGGATGAGCGCCCGCTTTTTCAAGAAAGAATTGAGGCGTGGGTAAGTGGGCCAGTTGT
>JADFPZ010000231.1 GCA_022562075.1 Candidatus Zixiibacteriota bacterium
TTTACCAGGTTCGTAATCATGTATTTAGTATAGATTTGAACTTTATCACCACTCTTCAACGGGAATTCTGTGCCGGCAGTTAAATTTAGTGCCCCAATAAAGACTACTGAGAGTGTTAATAATATCGATCTAAAATTTATACAGATGTTGACCATATTATCCTGCTTTCTTTTGAAAGCCATACTGATATTTCGAATATAACATACTTGTTTCCCGAGTCAATGTTTATTGAAACGAGGCTTTGCGATTTTGCTGATTACATATATATTTTCATAGATGAAATTTAAGCTCAGAAACCTCAATATTCACTTTGACCATGCCGCATTAAAACCCAACGTAACCAAACAAGCGATAGCCAGACTTTGCCACGAAGCAATCGAGTACAAGCTTTTTGCCGTGGCGGTGAATCCGTTCTGGGTCAGAACAGTCGCAGAAATCGTTCAGGGGACAAATGTCAAAGTTGTCTCGACAGTCGCTTTCCCGCTTGGCGCCAATCGAACAGATATCAAAATCTACGAAGCTGCCCGGGCGGTTAGCGACGGCGCTGATGAAATCGACATGGTGGCAAATATCGGCTGGATAAAGTCCGGCGAGTTTGCAAAAGTCGAACAAGAAATTGCAAATGTCAGAAAGTCTGTTCCGTTCAATATTTTACTGAAAGTGATAATAGAATGCTCGCTCTTGACCAAACCTGAGCAAATATCCGCAGCCAAAGCTGTCATAAACGGTGGGGCTCAGTTTGTGAAGACTTCTACGGGTTTTTCGGGAGGCGTCACACTGGAGCAGGTCAAAGTTCTTTTTGAAGCTGTCAGCGGCCAGATAGAGGTCAAGGCATCGGGCGGAATCAAAACAGCCCGGCAATGCCAGGAGCTGATAGAATGCGGAGCCATCCGCTTAGGAAGCTCGTCGAGTGTAGCGATAGTCCAAGAGCTGCAACAGCTTACATAGAATTTCAGAGTCTCCTTAACAATTAAAAATCAGCCGGTTGCAAAATGCGGATTATATGTTATCTTGGTTTGGTGCCCGGAGAAAAAGGGAATACAAAACCGAGACGTCCTTTTATTGGCGTTCATTTTAGATGCTGTAATGTCTATCAGAGGATTCTGCTGAACGTCAAAGGTACCGCATTTGTCGGGTGGTGTCCGAAATGTGCGGGTAAAACAGAGGTTAGAGTCTCCCCGACCGGCAGCCGGTCACGTTTTTTTAAAGCCGGTTAACAGGCAGATTATGGGTTCGTTGGCGTTATTAAAATCTAAGATTGTCGTAGTGCCGATGGGTGAAGCTGATTTTATGCTCGTCAATCGGTTAGCGGCAGATATCGGCCCTGTTTTTAACCGTTCGGTCGATATTCTAAAAGGCATAAAAATGCCTACCGAAGCGCACAACCTTATTCGTAATCAATACTACGCTACTGTCATCCTTTCAAAGCTCGAAAGAACCAAAGCCAATAGCCGCGAGAGAGTAATCGCAATATGTGAAGAAGATCTTTATATACCGAGCAGAGCTTATATTCTGGGACACTCTGATAATCTGGCCGGTACCGCTGTAGTATCGCTTTATCAGATTAGACAGGAGTTTTACGGCCTTCCTGAAGATGAGGGCAAAGTCTACCCCCGCTTGTTTAAGGAGGCGGTTTTGCAGATGGCTCACATTTTTGAGGTCAGTGCCTGCCGCAACCCAAAATGTGTGAACTTCAAAAGCGAATTGATGCTTGACATTGACAGCAAAGGAGAGAAGTTTTGTGACATATGCCGCAGACAGCTAACCGGCATCAGTTAACAAAATTTATGGAGCTAAAATAAACAGATGACCATTGAGCAGATTATCGATTTTCTAAGAACCGATCCTGCCATTAGCTCCAATATCTGCCACTGGAAAACATACCGCCCCAAAGCAGCCCGCTACGCTGACTTCCCTGAAAACATAAATCCCAGACTTATTGATACTCTTAAAAGTAAGGGCATCAACCAGCTATATACTCATCAGTCTGAAGCTATACAGGCCATAATCGACGGAGAAAACGTAGTAATTGTCACTCCGACTGCCTCGGGCAAAACTCTCTGCTATAACCTGCCGGTCTTAAATAAGATTATGGAAAACGACAGCAGCCGGGCGCTATATCTTTTTCCTACCAAAGCCCTGGGTCAGGACCAGTTGTCGGAACTTTATAATTTTATTCAGAAACTCGAAGTTGATATCAAGACTTTTACTTACGATGGCGACACTCCCCAGACAGCGAGGCGCGCTATTCGCTCGGCAGGTCATATTGTAATTACCAACCCTGATATGCTTCACGCCGGAATATTACCGCATCACACCAAATGGATAAAGCTATTTGAGAATTTGGAATATGTAGTAATTGACGAAGTCCATCACTACCGCGGCGTCTTTGGTTCGAATATGGCTAATGTTATTCGGCGCCTAAAACGAATCTGCAAATTTTATGGCTCTAACCCTAAGTTTATCTGCTGTTCGGCCACAATTGCTAATCCGCAGGAACTGGCTGAAAAGATTATCGATGAGTCGGCCACACTTATTGATAATAACGGGGCACCATCCGGTGAAAGACATTTTTTGATTTATAATCCGCCGGTTGTGAATAAGCAGCTGGGGATTCGTAAATCTGTCATCAACGAAGCGGCGGCGTTGGCTGCGCTCTTCTTACGAAATAAAGTTCAGACAATTGTTTTCGCTCATTACAGACTTTACGTGGAAGTGCTTTTGACTTATTTGCAAAGAGAGCTAAAGGGTGAATTCGGCAAAGGCATAAACATAGCCGGCTATCGCGGCGGCTATCTACCGGGTGAACGTCGACGAATAGAACGCGGCCTTCGCAGCGGTGAAATTACCGGAGTTGTCTCAACCAATGCGTTAGAGCTGGGGGTTGATATCGGCAATCTTGATGTCTCAATTATCGTAGGTTATCCGGGTACGATTTCGTCTTTGTGGCAGCAAGCCGGACGGGCCGGACGGCGCTCAAGTACCGCCGTGACTATTATGGTGGCCTCATCGACCGCTATCAATCAGTTTTTGTGTTCAGAGCCGAAATATATTTTTGAACGCTCGCCCGAATCAGGAATCGTTGACCCTGACAATTTGATAATCCGTACCAATCATCTGAAGTGCGCTGCTTTTGAACTTCCGATTGAAACAACCGAAGAATACTCAAGCGACGGAACTGTAGAAATTATGGACTACTTATCCGAGAGTGATGTGGTGCGCAAATCCGCCGATCGCTACTACTGGTCTTCGGATATTTATCCGGCACAGCAAATTTCTTTGCGCTCTGCCTCGCCTGATAATTTTGTGATCTTAAACGAGTCGAACAATCATGAAGTTATTGGCGAAGTTGATTATTTTTCTGCTCCGATATTTTTGCACCCGGAAGCAATCTATCTTCACGGCGCCCGTCAGTTTCAAGTCTTGCGATTGGACTGGGAGGGTAAGAAAGCCTATGTCAAAGAAGACAAAGTCGATTACTACACCGACAGCGAGTCTAAATCTGAGCTAAAAGTACTTGAAATTGACCAATCCAGGCAGCTGGGAGAGATTGAAATCTGCTGCGGCGATGTCTCTGTCACAAGTGTGGTAGTTCTCTTTAAGAAAATAAAATTCCAGACTCACGAAAACGTCGGTTCCGGTGAACTGAAAATTCCTGAGATGGAAATGCACAGTACCGCTTTTTGGAATGCCTTCCCGGCCGGTATTGCCAGACAGCTTGAAATCAGCGG
>JADFPZ010000232.1 GCA_022562075.1 Candidatus Zixiibacteriota bacterium
GAACTGATGCTGATGTCTGCTTCGGACTGGCAATTTCTTATTTCAACAAAAGCCGCCGGCGACTACGCCGAACTACGTTTAAAAGAACATTATGCAGACTTCGTACAGCTTGCGGCTTTGGCCGATAAAAAGATTGCCGGAGAATCACTAACTGATGATGACAGAGAATTCTTAAACGATTGTCAGAAGCGCGACAATCTGTTTCCCGAACTGGAAATAGAATGGTTCGCCGGCGTAGAGTTCCCTGCCAAAGTTGAAGTTGCCTGACCTATCCCCTTTGACATTCCAGTCCCTTTTGTCTTTCCAGCGCTTTAGTCCCGAGCGAAGTCGAGGGAAAGGCTGGAATCCATCTTTGATCTAATCAGCAAGCAATTCTGTCATTGCGAGAAGCCTCCCGCCCCGGCGGGAGCGACGCGGCAATCTCGTATTGTGGGCGGCAGATGTCCTCATCTGCCCCTTCTTTCCGGGCTGAATATATTCAGCCCCTACTAAATGTCTTAGATTCAGAATGTGACCTGCCTGTGATTGTTATATTTTCTGAATTATATTATTTAAAGCATGATATTTGAGTACAAACGACCTCCGGAAAAATATGCGCTTGTGGACTGCGACAACTTTTATGTCTCCTGCGAAAGAGTCTTTCAGCCTCATCTATCAGACAAACCCGTTATCATCCTGTCAAATAACGATGGCTGTGTGGTGGCGCGTTCACAGGAAGCCAAAGCGCTCGGAATCGGTATGGGGGAGCCGTTTCATCATGTCAAAGAGATAATCAAAAAAGAAAACATTAAAGTCTTTTCATCTAACTACGTTTTATACGGCGACCTCTCCCGACGGGTGATGGATACGCTCAAAGAGGTTACGCCCGATATCGAGGTTTACTCCATCGACGAAGCTTTTTTAGTTCTGCCTGAAACGTTTGACGAAACACAAGCTGAGCAGGTAAGAAAAAAAGTGCTGCATAATACCGGCGTTCCGGTCACAATTGGCATTGGTGAAACTAAAACGCTCTCAAAAATCGCCGCCGAGTATATCAAAATAAACCGCAAACTTGATAGAGTTTTTGATATCACCAGTCACCCGGAAACCGAATTTATTCTGTCCCGAATTTTAGTGCAGGATATCTGGGGCATCGGGCGAAGATACGCCGAATGGCTCTACACTCGTGGAATCAACACCGCCGCGCAGCTTCGAAATATAAGCGACCAACTTATCAAGAAAAAAGCAGGAGTGGTCGGTCTTCGGCTGGTCAATGAACTAAGAGGCATCCCCTGTATCCCGCTTGAAAATAAAACACCGGCCAGAAAAAATATAACTTCGTCGCGCTCGTTCGGCAGATACGTAACCAAACTGGCAGAGCTGGAAGAGTCTATTGCCACCCACGCCGCTATGGCCGCCAAAAAACTTCGCGATGACGGCTCCGTAGCCGGGGAGATCACCGTCTTTATCACCACCAATGTCTATGCCAAAAATCCGCAGTACGGCAAGGCAGCCTCGCGCTCGCTTATTCCTTCAACAGACTGCGACCACCACTTGATAACTGCCGGAAAGAAAGTCCTGCACTCTATCTTCAAACCGGGCTATAAGTATATCAAAGCCGGGGTAGTGCTGGATAAAATTAACCCCAACGGCTTCAGACAGACTGATATATTCAAATTAATTGATTACACAAAATTGAATAGATTATATGATGCGATAGATAGCGTCAATCTTAACAATGGAGGCGGTACCATTAGATATCTCTCTACCGGTATGAACAAAAGTTGGACAATGAAAATGGATTACCGCTCCCCAAGATACACGACAAACTGGCAGGAATTGCCTTTCGGACTGGCAAAATAGAGCGCTTCGGTCGTCCATCCGAATCCTTCTCAATCGGGACGAATGCAGCAGCCTTCATGGTCCAATACGGCGCTTTTATTGGGAGTGGTTCCCTTTAATCGATTTATGTAGAAATCCGGGTCCTTCTTAACTACTTCAGCGCAATAAGGACAACGACAAAATTGTAATTCCTGCCCTTCAATTTCGATTGTTACGGCTTGTTCAGGCGGCTTTTCGGCCAGGCAACTGGGACACACGATTAAATCGCGGCTTTCCGCCAAGTATTTCTCAGGATCAGAAACGAATAAATCAACGCATCCCTTGCAACAAAAAAGGTATTCTTCATTGTTATGGCGGTGTGCCGTGGCCTGCGCTTTGCTGATTCCCAGCCTGACAAGGGAACAGCCACAGCTGGGACAAATAGGAGTTTTCATTTCATGATTATCTTTCTCGTCTCAATAATTAGAGTTTATAGTCCGAGTGCTTTCATAAGCTCTGTCTCGTTAAAGCCTACGATAACGGTTCCGTCGACAACGGTGACCGGCGTGGTCATATAACCAAGTTCCTTTAATTCTTCGAGAGCTGATTCGTCTTCGGCGACATTGCGCTCGGTATACGATATGTTATTCCGCGAAAGAAACTCTTTCGTCGTGTCGCAAAACATTCAGCCCGGCTGGGAATATACTAATACTTCTCGATTCATAGTCTTGTTCCTCCGTGTACGTTTATGCCCAGTTTACAACAATTTAGACCAAAATTGCTCCCGAGTCAATCAGAAGATCCAATGTTTTTGCGGGTCCGGTCGCGCATCCTGCAGAGGTTTGCGGTGGGACCATAACATCCTTAATCGAAAGTCTGATTTATGGATTCGTGTGGGCGGCCCGCCACGGCGGGTCCTCATCTGCACTTTCTGTCATTCCCGTTCTTGCTGTCTTTCCAGCGAAGGCTGGAATCCATCTTAATATTCCATAGTAAAATGAATAACACGGGAACCCACCATAAATGATGGGACACCCGGCTAGCTCAGGCGAGCATCCTCAGAACTTGCAGTAATCTCGAATTAAAGTTCAAGACCAAAATGTCGATTTAATACATAAGGGCTAGACCAAAATATTTGAACCGCAGTCAATTAGCTTAATCATATCTTTGTAAAGAAGGCGGCTGATTTGAAAATTTCAAAGCCCAGTCCAGATTCAGCGTACAATAATCAATGCCTTGAAGACATGAAGGACCTCCTGCGGCAGCCGACTGTGAAGGAAATGCGTCCTTGTCCAAACTGCAGCATTCCCTGCAAATGCTCTAAATCACCAACCTGCACCTGCTCTTGCTCGAAAGGCTGCGCTTTTACGCCAGTTCAGATGTCATCCGATGGCGAACGATATCCAATTGAAGAAAACATTGTTCCGCTTGTTTACGAATTTAATTGTCTTCGTGTATGCCCACCCTGTTGGTCATGCGAAGGACATGTTGACAACTCCGGAACCTTGAATAAAATTCCACGGGTGTGGTTCTATTCCCGTTCTCTGTTTTATCCACGAATGATATCAGAATATCTTACAAATCTTCAATTTGCTAAAAAGCTCAAATATCCATGGCACATAGTAGTTACATATACCCCTGATGACTGCCTTGAGACAACATTCTCCATCGAACCGAGAATCGAAAGTATCGAAAATGCCAGTTTGATTGATTTGCAGCATGATGCACTAACAATTTCAGACAATCTGCTGGAGTCTTTGCAATACAGTGCAAGAGAGTATATCGCCCAATATTCCGAAAACGCTCAGCAATTTAAAGTCTGATTTATTTTGCCATTCCCGCTTTAGTCCCGAGCGTAGCCTCGGGGAGTGTCGTTGTCTTTCCAGTACTGCTCCTGCCTTTCCAGCGCTTTAGTCCCGAGCAGGGTCT
>JADFPZ010000030.1 GCA_022562075.1 Candidatus Zixiibacteriota bacterium
GCGAGCATCACTACCGTATTGAAGCCTTAGACTGCGGCTCACCGGTTACACTTTTGATTGGCAACGCCAGCGATGACAACCTGAACAAAGCCACCTCGCTGACAGTCCGTTATAGTTCTGCCCGTGATTACGATTCAGTGACAGTTTCTGTCACCGGCCCGGATATTGACAAGACTATAGCCTTTTCGCCGGCTGCGCATGAGCTGAGCGAAACGCTGCAGCCGGTGCGGTAGGCACAATAAACTTGGAGTCTTGTAGGTCAGGACTCTTGCAGTCCTGACAAATCTTAACTTTGGCCGGGTGGCCCGCTTTTCAGATGGGTTCCTGCCTATTTTTCAAAGCTCTGCTCGTATTACCGACTGGATTCCCGCCTTCGCGGGAATGACAGAAGTAGCAAATTTGTTAGATTAAAAAAGTGAAAGGTCCCAACCGAAATCAGGACCTTTCTTTCTCCTCACCAGGCCGGGACTAATCCCAGCAATTTCACCGCCATAAAATTGCTGCAATCTCCGAGCTTTAAGTCGGCAAACAGCAACCCGCTCGCGCGAGCTTGTAAAAAACATCTTTACAAACGCCAACTCTCGGTTCGGCCTCCCGGCTTCCTCGCAAAGTCGTTTAGTATCAAATTTTATGCCAAGACTGCTCTGAAAAAAGTGTTGTTGATAGACAACGAGTTAAGACGCATTCGACAGGATTGCTGGCGTTAAAAGCGCAGAGTTTGATGGCTTGCGGCGCATTTGCTGCCTGTGTGTCATCCTTCGACTCCGCTCAGGATGACAGGATGAACCACTCAGGATGACAGGATGAACCGCTCAGGATGACGACTATTTAAGTTCTTCAGGGTCTTGATTCCCCGCTTTGCGGGGGATTGTGACCCTGCGGTTCAGGTGCCCATGTGCAGGGTCACATCCCGACAAAAGTCGGGACAAGACCCAGCACAATCAGTTAGCACATAGCCTGGTTGACAATTATTGGGCTACCCCGTTTATTCATCGAAACAGTTTCAAAACATCAAAGTCAAAAAGGAAGCTACAATGCCAAAATTTGTAATCGAACGGAATATGCCTGGTGTCGGAAATCTGTCCGCCGGAGAGTTAAAAGGCGCGGCCCTGAAGTCCTGTAGTGTACTTAAGGAGCTTGGCACCGACATTCAGTGGCTGCATAGCTATGTGACCGGCGACAAAATCTATTGCGTCTATATTGCTCCGAGTGAAGCGCTCATAAAAGATCATGCCGAAAAAGCAGGATTCCCGGCCGACAGCGTTTCTGAAGTCAAGACGATTATTGACCCGACTACTTCTGAGTAGTTTTATAAGTCTCACTTTTGTTGGGTTCCAGTGGGATTGTACTGCACAAGGGGCAGATGGGGACACGCCATAGGCGGCCGCCCACAAGTAACTAAAGAAGAGTCAGGACTGCAAGAGATCCTGACCTACAAGAATAAGAATCTTACCAGACAAAATAAAGCCCCTGCGTGACCCATCAAGCAAGGGCTTATTTACGGTATTTACCAACACTAAAGGACTATACCTGTTCCTTCAGTTAACAAGCTAATTTTTAACCAATCAAGAAAGCTTCTCTTATTTCAAGACCATCATCTTATTCGTCTTTACGAACTTATCATTGTCCGCAATCAGACGATAAAAATAGACACCACTTGAATAACTACTGGCTTCCCAGGTTACCGTGTGGTTACCTGCATCCATGTGCTCATCGACCAGTGTTTCCACTTCCTGTCCCAGAACATTGTAGATAATAAGTGAAACATGACCCGAGGTCGGCAACGCGAAAGAAATTTCGGTTGACGGGTTAAACGGGTTCGGATAGTTCTGGTCAAGCGCAAAAACTGTCGGAAGAACACTTTCAATAGGATCGCTGCCTACTACGACATCGGCAAAGGCCGGGTACTCAGCACGAATACCGGCAATACTACCGTCTGCATTGTAGTCATGATACACAAACATCAGTTTGTGATACGGATCAGACATCTCTATTGCCTCGATGGTCACACTAGTTATCGATGGATCATCGATCTCGAAAACCAGATTTGCCATAACACCGCTGCCTGCTTCCAGGTCGGCTTTTGCCCTGTAAGACATCTGAGGCATAGCACCGATAATAACGGTATTGTTTTCATTGTCTATGTTCGTGATTTTGAAGTCAAAATATTCGATACGAGTATCGGTAAAATCAACTTCCTTAAGAGTCACGCCCTCCGAAAATTTGAGCGGGATATCCAGCGCCACCAAGTTGTCCAGATTGGAAATTTCCAACGGTACAACAATAATGGTTGCACTTTTTGCAACGGCATTACCTACACCAAACCGGTGGTATTCAGCCGCAAAAAGAGTGGACGGCACCGCTAGCAGAGCCATGACTACTGTCACAACAAGTAAGCGTTTAATCAAGATTCACCTCCTAATTGAGTCTGGTTAAAAATTCGATCACTGTCAAATACATACTCCCCTGCATTAACAGCAACTTCTTATTTTGTCCGTAAAAACGATTATTTTTTCCATTAAGCCCTCACTAC
Organism: Candidatus Zixiibacteriota bacterium; assembly: GCA_022562075.1. Lineage (GTDB taxonomy): Bacteria > Zixibacteria > MSB-5A5 > GN15 > FEB-12 > JACZWU01. The sequence continues at coordinate 2,534 of JADFPZ010000030.1, forward strand.
TTTTGAGTGAGCGGTACTATGGGCAATCGGATAAAGTCTAATTTCCCACTCTAAATATGCATTTTTATTCATCCTTGTCAACCTTTTTTTAAAACTTAAGTTACTATCCGATGTTTACCAATTTGTCTAAACCGAGCAAAATCTGGCAGTTACGCCCCTCTTTAGGGGGCTGGCCGTATCTGTCTGATATTACTGCATTTACGTTTACTTTGCTGCCTATTATACAAACAAAAAGCCTGCCTGAATTCGTAACAACAGCTCTAATTAGCGCAGTAGCTGCGGACAAGCAGCGCTATTATCACATATTTCTATTTACTTGACTAAAACCGGCTTTGGACTAAGTTTACGCAACTTCAGATTTTTCCAACCCGACCAGGAGGTATTGTGGCAGATAACGGACCCAATAAGCAGACTTTTAGACCAGCAGTTCCGGCCAATACTACTATGGCCGAAGTTACCTGGAGAGCTATAATTCTCGGTGCGATAATCTCAGTAGTTTTTGGAGTTGCCAACGCCTATATGGGGCTGAAATTTGGAATGACCGTATCATCTTCAATTCCGGCAGCTGTAATCTCGATGGCGGTTCTCAGGTTGATGATGAACAAAGCTACCATCCTGGAAAACAATATCGTCCAGACTGTGGGTTCTGCCGGGGAATCATTAGCGGCCGGAATCATTTTTACAGTACCGGCATTTTTCATCTGGTCGGCCAATCAGGAATTGGCAGATGCCGGATATTTTCACGAAATATCCAAGACTCAAATTTTCTGGCTGTCAATGCTGGGCGGTTCGCTGGGTATCCTGCTAATGATACCACTTCGTAAATATCTTGTTGAAAAAGAACACGGCAATCTACGCTTTCCCGAAGGCACCGCCTGCGCCGAGATAATAGTCGCCGGTGACGAAGGCGGCAATAAGGCCAAGCTGGTCTTCACCGGCATCGGGCTGGGCGCTCTTTACAAAATTGGTTATAACTTGCTCAAAGGCTGGTCTGAATCTGTAAATTATGATTTTCAGAAATTTCTCAAAGGCGGCACAGTCGGCATAGATGCTACACCTGCTCTTTTGGGTGTCGGCTATATTATCGGGCCGAGAATTGCTTCACTAATGCTAAGTGGCGCTGTGCTTGGTTACTTAGGTATCGCACCGCTTCTGGCGTATATTGGTGAACAGATTCCAGGCATTATTATTGCACCCGGAAAAATGCCTTTGAGTGATATGGACCCCGGAGAACTGAGAAACTCCTATATCAAGTACCTTGGTGTGGGAGCAGTTGCACTGGGCGGTTTTGTATCACTCCTGAAATCTTTTCCGGTCATCATTGCATCTTTCAAAAAAGGGTTTGAGCAACTGCTGGGCAAAAAGGTTCAAACCGAAGATACTCCCCGGACCGACCGTGACCTGCCTATGAAGTGGGTACTCCTGGGAATAGTTCTGGTAATAATAGGCATCTGGATGTTGCCTGGTACAAATCTCAATTTACTGGGCACTCTGCTGGCCGTAATTTTTGGGTTTTTCTTTGTAGTAGTTGCTGCCAGAATTGTGGGAATTGTCGGTTCATCTTCGTCACCCGTTTCGGGAATGACCATAGCAACACTGCTGGTGACCTGCCTGATTTTACTTTATTTCGGAGTCGAAGGTACGGCCGGAATGGTGACCGCTATGTCAGTCGGTACGGTTGTCTGTATTGCAGTTTGTATGTCCGGTGACATAGCCCAGGATTTGAAAACAGGCTATCTGCTGGGGGCTACACCGAGAAAACAGCAATTAACAGAGTTCATAGGACTGCTCTTCCCGGCCATGGCTATGGGCTTTACACTTTATTTCTTAAATGATGCTTTTGGTTTTGTGGAAGGTGCTACTGCCCGCGAGCCGCTACTGGCTCCGCAGGCAAATATTATGGCGACAATTGTTCAGGGAGTAATGAATTCCAATCTTCCCTGGACACCTATTTTGGTCGGCGGTATGATTGCAGTCGGAGTTGAGTTATTGGGAGTTTCTTCGCTGCCTTTTGCCATAGGATTGTATCTGCCGCTGTCACTCTCAACACCAATAATGACCGGTGCCCTGATTGCTTACATAGTCAGGAAAGTTTCATCTGATCAAGAGTATAATCAAAGGAATTTGCAAGGTATCTTGTTTGCATCGGGGATGGTGGCTGGTGACGCGCTGGTCGGCGTACTGGTTGCGTTTATGATTGGCAGCTGGGCAGGATACGCGGGATACTATGACAGTTACGAAGGTATGATGAACAGTGTAACCGGTCCTTACGGCCCCTGGCTGGCGCTGATTCTATTCGGCGGTCTGGCCGTATTCATGTACAGGATGGCTATGAAAGGATTCGGCAAAAACGACTAAGTAAAGCGCTGATAAAATTGAAGGATTTCTTAACAAAAAACAGATGGCCGCTGATTATTGCATTGGCGGCCATTGTCGTGCGCGTTTTCTATTTGGTCGAGCTGAGCAATCAGCCTGGTTTCAGCGTACCTATGGTTGATGAAAAGTGGCACTGGCTCTGGGCGCAGGAAATTCTTGAAAAATCTTTCTGGGGGGAGGGCTCATATTTTCGCGGTCCTCTCTACCCCTACTTACTCGCTTTTCTTTATTTCATAACCGATGCTTCGATATTCTGGGCAAAGTTTCTGCAAATTCTCATTTGCGGATTAACTGCAATTTTCATCTTCAAAATCGGCCGGAAACTTTTTAATGAAACTGTGGGTATGATTTCCGGCTTCGCTTACGCTTTCTATGGTACTCTCGTTTTTTATGAAGCAATGTTTCTGATCCCGGTCTTGTTTCTGTTATTCTTAGTCTGGGGGATGTGCCGTCTGATAGTGAATCAAGACAGCTCTTCTCTTAAGAGCTGGGTTATTACCGGCCTGATATTCGGTCTGGCTGCAATTACCAGACCCAATATTATTCTGGTCGTTCCCTTTTTGGCTCTATGGTTGTTTTTCAAACATAGCAGGCCGTCGCTGGATTGGAAAATAGCGATTCGCCCTGCCCTGGTCATGGTTGCCGGAATGTTTCTGGCAATAGCTCCGGTAACAATCCGCAATTATGCTGTAACCGGGGATCTCATTCTCATTTCGTCACAAGGTGGAATAAATCTTTATCTGGGCAACAATGAAGTAGCCGACGGACTGACAATGCTAATGCCGGAAGTAGAACTCGGCCAGAGTATTACCTGGGATATGTTCATCCCGGTAACGTCGGCAGTTGCAGAAAGAGAGATGGGACGCGAATTGTCTGACGCTGAAGTTTCTGGCTTCTGGACAGGCAAGGCCGTTAGTTTCGTGGTCAATAACCCGACTGAATTTTTGGAGTTAGTCTGGAAAAAATCAGTTTATCTCTTGAGTGGCTTTGAAAATAGTGACGCTTTGGATATTTATTATCAAAGAAGAAAGTCCAGCCTCTACTCTCTTTTATTATGGGACAATATCATCTCGTTTCCTTTTGGATTGCTGCTTCCCTTAGTATTCTTGAGCCTCTTCGTTTTAAGGAATGAGTTCCAGAAACTTCTGCCTCTGTATATTTTCATATTGGCTTACATACCGTCAATAGTTCTCTTTTTGGTCACTGCCCGGCACAGACTTCCTTTGGTCCCGTTTTTAATCGTAATCGCAGCGGCAGGAGTATATACGCTGCTTAAGTCAGCCAAGAAATTAACAAAGCCGAATCTTGCACTTGCCCTGACTTTTTTTGCCGCTGCCGCCATAATATTTAATATGAAATTTTACGATTTGGGCGTTCCCAATCCGTTTCAGATTCACTTCAACGGCGGCCTGACTTACTACCGTCTCGGAGATTATAAAAAAGCCGAACAAGAATACCTGCTGGCAGATAAAACTTTTCCGTATTCTTCAGCATTGCTGGTAAATCTGGCCGAAGTTCAGATGAAACTTGACAAGATTGACAATGCCGATAGAACTTTATCCCGCGCCTTGTCACTCAGTCCGCGGCTGGCAATGGCGCATAATAGTCTGGGTATCCTGGTTCAAACAAGAGGAAACCTCGACTCAGCCCGGACACTTTATCGAAACGCAATTTCTTTTTATAACGAAGATCGATCGCGCCCCAACGAAATCGGCGAATACTATGTAAACCTTGCCGGCGTCATGGAAAAAAGAAGCCTCATTGATTCTGCAGCCTGGGCTTTCAAGCAGGCGATGCTCAGTTCGCCGCTGTATCCTCGAGCTTTTCTGCAGGCAGGCGCATTCTTTGCCAGAAATGGAATGCATGAACTGGCCGATTCTACTTACATTGAGGCCATGCGTGTTCAGCCGCTTGGTGCTGTCGACTTTTATAACTGGGGATTATCATACATTCAACGTGAGCAGTACAACGATGGCCTGTCACTTATGCGACGGGCTCTCAAGAGAGATCAAAAGCTTCACCTCGCCTACTATGTAATCGCCGCTGTTTACCGTAACGTTAATGAGCCAAAAGACAGCGTTAGATTCTATTTACAAAAGTGTCTGGATATTGAACCGGACTACCAACCGGCGCTGAGTCTGATGAAAGAACTGGGAAGCTGATTTTATCTTAGTATTTGCTGCGACGTTCAACCATAAAATTGCTGCCATCTTTGTCCTTGGTAATCTTTTTCAAATCTGCCAGCATTTTCGACATTTCGCCGACATGCTTGAACTCCCCGCTTTTATTTATTAAAACAGCAATAGACATAGTCAGGATCTGAAAATCTTCTACTTCACCCCGGCGGTTGACGGTAGTAATGTGACCCCGTTCCCTGTCCTTTTGGTCATATGACAGGGGAATTAGAGAGTCAAAGGTCTCGAGGATATTGGAACAGATTTCTTCTACCAGTGAATCCGGGATTATGAATACAAAATCATCACCGGCGACATGTCCCACGAATCCTCCGCGGCACAAATCGAACACGGCATCTTTGATAATTCGCGCTGTTAGTTTGATGACCCTGTCCCCTGACGAATAGCCATAGTAATCGTTGTAGGCTTTAAAATTATCAAGGTCAGCATAGCAAATTGCGAAGCGCTGCTTTTGTTCCAGCTGCCGGTTGACTTCAATTTCAATCAACGACGGGCCAGGTAGTTTGGTTGATGGATTTACTGCCAAGTCACGGCGGCTTCTTTCAATGACCCGGTGTATGCGAACTTGCACCAGCCGGTCAACCCATTTACCATAGATAAACTCTTCCGCTCCGTTTTCGAATACTGCTACTATGTCATTGTCGTCTGGATCCGGATTAACCACAATTACGGGAGTAATTGACAAAAAGACATTGCTTTTGATTGAGCGCAAAATCTCAATATCGGCATTCATATTTGAGCGGCTGGCTAAGAAAATCAAGTCTACCGGAAATCTCTGGCAAATTATTACCAATTCATCAAAAGTGCGGAAATAATGGAAATTTGTTTGCTGGTCCTTAAAATACTGCTCCAGATGAAAATCGAGGTTTACCTCGCTTTGCCGTAAGGCAAAGTGGTAGGTTGGCTTGTGCGGCCCTTCATTTGGAACCGCTACCGGCCAGCTCTCGAGGATGGTATTTTCTGTGTTCCGCAATTAAATAATCCTTGTCAACAGACGTATATATCTGTGTCGTAGATATATCGGCATGACCAAGCATTTCTTGTACAACCCGTAAATCAGCGCCGCCTTCCAGCAAATGAGTAGCAAAAGAGTGCCTGAAGGTATGAGGAGAGACTTGCTTTGAAATACCGGCCAAAGCAACTCTCTTGCGGATAATCTTCCATAAACCAGTTCTGGACAAAGGCTTACCAAGTCTGTTGTGAAACAGGGTCCGAGCAGACCCAATTTTTGTTTTATCAGACTCAATGTTCATATATAAATTTATGGCATCTTTGGTAAACTTTCCTACTGGCACCAGCCGCTGCTTGTTGCCTTTGCCTGTAACCCGAATAAAGCTGGCTTCAAGTTCAAGATCGCCGGGTTTGAGGCCGGCAAGTTCTGAAATTCTCAGGCCGGAACCATAAAGAAGCTCAATTATAGCTTTGTCTCTCTTTCCCGTCTCATAACTTAAGTCAATAGAGTTAAGAATTTTTTCGATATCTGCCGGACTTAAATAGTGCGGGTGGTAGCGGGTTATTTTCGGGGCAGAATAACTTGAGAACGGATTATCATTGACAATTTTTCTCTTCAAGAGATACTCATAAAACTGTCTTAAGCTGGAAAGTTTCCGGGCAACCGTCGCCGGTTTTCTACCCGCTTGCTTGAGAGCGTCGACATATTTCGCAGCCACCCTCGCTTTGGCTTTCGAGGCATCGTTGCAGCCGGTGAGCACTCCGAATTCGCTCAAATCCGCAGCATAGGCATTGATTGTATTTGACGAGAGTCCTCTTTCCAGTCTGATAAACTGCAGGAAGTCCTCAGTCTGAATATCAATTATTTTGCTCTGATTAGTGTCCATGCGCTATTGCCACTATACCAACTACCGTGTATCCATTTTGTTCAAGGCATTTTTTAGCTTCCAAAACCGTAGCGCCGCTTGTCACTACGTCATCTACAAGCAGGATGCGCTTGATTTCGTTTTCGCATTCAACTGCAGCAAAAACTCCGGCAACGTTGGCTTGACGTTTTTTGAGTTCGAGTCTTGACTGAGGACGACTACGCTTATGACGATACAGGATATTATCGGCTAATTCCAGATTTGTAATACCAGCCAGTTCTCTGGCCAGCAGTTCGGCTTGATTATAACCGCGATGGTTTTTCCGGGCGGCATGAAGCGGAATTGCGACAATGGCCTGGGCGTTAAAGTCGGCTAACTGTTTTTCGAATTTTGAAGCTATCGCCCGTGCGAACGTTTTTGCCGGAGAAGTAATTCCACGAAATTTAAAATTAATGATAATTTCTTTTAATGGCGGCCTGTAATCAGCAAAGACATAAAGTAGTGCAGAATCTTTGAGACAAATCGGACACTGGCTTCCGCTGGGGACGATGCTGTCACAGTTTAAGCAGAAAGGATGATCGAACTCTTCTATTTTCTGAAAGCAGTTCCCGCAGATTGAATCTTGGCCTTCATAGTACATGCCGCAGCCAAGACACAGGGGCGGGAAGAAAAAATCGAGGAACCCTTTAAGCCATTCTTGCTCTGCTATTGCCAGCATAGGTCATCGGCTGGATTGGGCCGCAAGATCGACCCTGTTGATTTTACCTTTGAACTTGCGCAAAAAAGACCTCAAGGTATAATACGCCGCCAGAGAAGTAAGCCCAATTGCGGCCACAAGTGAATACCAGTTGCCTTCTTCGGTTAAATGCTGGTGCGCTATTTCGGAAGAGCTGACAACAATGAACCGCCCGAACCAGTCCGTGAAAATCCCACAAAGGACAGAAACACCAACTACAATCAAAAGATAGCGAACTACCGACCAGCCGCCAATAATCCGGGTGACTACTACCAGAGAGGCAATATTTGTGGCAGGACCTACCAGCAGAAAAACCAGTACTGCCCCGGGTGAAAAACCGAGCGCCAAAAAGGCGGCAGCCAGAGGAGTTGACGAGGTAGCACAGATATAAAGCGGCAGGCCTAATACAATAGCACCGAAATAACTGCCCCAGCCTTCCCGCAGCCAAACCGGTAAAATTGACATATCGGTTCCCATGAAAGTCACCACTATGCCCGATAAAAGGAAACCGAGTAAAAGATATGGAGAGAGGTCTGCCAGGAGCGTTGTGTAAGCGTACTTTATCCCCTCTATCATTTTTATATAAAATGGCCTGGTGTCTGTGTCATTGGCATCGTCACTGTTGTGACAGCAGCTGCAGCTTGAAACTGCTTCTTCAGCCGAGCTTTCAGATGATGCCTTGCTGGAGTCATAGAATGACTCTACTAAACCTGCTGTCATAGCTGTTATAAATGCTGCTACCGGCCTGATAATGGCCATGAAAGGTCCCAACAAAGTGTAAGTAAGAACTATCGAATCGGCGCCGGTTTCGGGAGTAGACACCAGGAAAGAGACTGTGGCACCCTTTCTTACACCGGATTTCCGCAGCATCTGTGCGACAGGCAGAACAGAGCAGGAACAGAGCGGCAAGGGAATGCCGATCATAGTAGCATAGAATACATCACGAAATTTCCCTTTACCAAGAAATTTCTTGAGAGTCTTTTCATTAAAAAAGACGCTAAGAAGACCAGCCAGAGCCAAACCTGCTGTCAGGGCCGCTGCCGAGGCAATGATCATCTGCCAGGCAGAGAGAACGAATTGTCCCAAATAATCAAACATTTATTACACACCCATCTCGTCAATCAGTTTCCGGGCTCTATCAGCGGCCTTTCCTTCCGGCTCTAACTTCAAGTATTCGCCCATGTAAAATTTAGCAGAGTCGGTTAGCCCCTGTCCAGAAAAAACAACTCCCATATTAAAAACAGCTATGCTATGTGACGGATCAACGGCAAACACTCTGCGAAATTCCTCAAGTGCCCGGTCGCCGAGTCCCATCCCATACAGGCAGGAGCCGAAATCTGAACGTACATTAACAGAAGTGTTATCTATTTCAAGCGCCCTTTTGTAACATTCGGCCGCCAGAGGAAAATTGCCGTCGTCCATATAGCTGTCGCCAACTGATACCAGTCCGCCAAAATCTTCAGGTAAAACTGGAAACGTCATTTCCATACCGTCCGGGCCGTGACCGGTCATCTGCTGCGGCTGATTCGGTTCCGGAACCGGTTCCGGCTCCACTATTACAAAATAGCCCAGCGTAATTAGTGCAATAACTCCAATTGCAACGAACGTCTCACGGAAACGAGCAGCTTTGTCCTTTTGTGGCTTATCCGGCTGCCCATTAGGCTGGTCATGAGTAAGGTTTTCCTGCCGGGAACCACATTCCTGGCAAAATTTGGCCGAAGAGTCAATTTCTATTCGGCAAGATTTACACTGAATTTTGCTCATTTTGGCCAATATATACTTGAGTAATGCTGCCACCAAGATATATCTTTGAAACAGCCTGGCCGCTCAATAGATGCGGTCTTAATTCAATACTTTGATACGGAAAAAAGAAATGAAACAATTTAAATTCTGTTTGTTGCTCTGTTTAGCGATAATACTGGCAGCCTCAAATTCATTTTCCGGCGGCTATAAAATAACCGGACAGGCTGTTTATGAACATATATCGATTCTGGCTGATGATTCCCTTGAAGGACGCCAGGTGGGAGAAGCCGGTGAATGGAAAGCTGCTCAATATATTTCATCTGTATTTGATGACATCGGACTTGTCAGCGCCGGAGATAACGGCAGCAGCCTGCAGTCATTCATATTTACCAAAAAAATCGAGCTTGGCCAAAGCAACAGGCTCAGCATAAACGGCCAGGATTTAAAACTTCTCGAAGAATTTGAGCCGATGCGGCAATCGGCCTCGCGCGAATTCTCTTTTGAAAATGTAGTCTTCGTAAATTACGGAATTATCGTTGACAGTTCCGATGGTTCCTACAGCGACTATGACGGGCTTGAAGTAGACGGCCATGCGGTCGTCATTAAGAGATATGCGCCGGATTCAAGTGACAATCCACACGTAGATTTCAGCAGATATAGTTCGCTGACGAATAAGATATCAACGGCAATATCGCAGGGAGCAGCGGGAATATTCTTTATAACTCCAAGTTCATATGATGATACCTTGCCGAAATTTGGTGCGACCAGAATAACACCCAAAGATATTCCCATCGTCCATTTGCGAAGAGCCGCACTGGAAAAACTAAAACTGGATCTGGATAGTCCCTTAATTATGACAGCAGCCGGTGAATGCGAATTGCTCAAAACCAGAGACACCGGTTACAACGTACTTGGCCTGCTTGATACGGGCAACGACAGCACAGTTATAATCGGCGCACACTATGACCATCTCGGCTGGGGTGCAGCAGGCTCTCGTTATATGGGCAAAGAAAAGATGATTCATAACGGAGCCGACGACAATGCCTCGGGCGTGGCAGCTATTTTAGAGCTGGCCAGATATTTTGAGAGCAAAAAAGATGAACTGAATTATTCGATTCTGTTTGCAGCTTTCTCCGGTGAAGAAGCCGGACTTTTGGGTTCAAACTACTTTTCAAAAAATATGACGGTGAACTCCGAAGCGGTCAGAATGATGATTAATTTCGATATGATCGGCCGCTTAAAAGACCAGCAAAGCGGTCTGGCAATATTCGGAACAGGCACGACTGCACAGTTTAAGTCTTATTTCGATAGTCTGGATTCTGACGAACTGCACGTTGTCAATAAAGAACCGGGTACCGGACCATCGGACCATACCTCGTTTTATAATCAGTCTATTCCGGTACTGCACTTCTTTACCGGCGCGCACAATGATTACCATAAACCGAGTGATGATGTCGAATCTATTGATATTGAGGGCACTGTCAGAGTAATAGAGCTGGCAGCAAGGACAATTACGCATTTCGATGAGCTAAAAGAAGAACTTCTGTTTCAGAAGACTGTCGACCCCGATGCCGGCAGAAGGCGCGCTTCGTTTTCAGTTACACTGGGAATTATGCCGGATTACATTGCCGAAGTGAAGGGCCTGCGGGTTGACGGTGTTACGCCGGAAAGGCCGGGCGACAGAGCCGGCTTGCTCTCCGGCGACATAATCATTGGTTTAGGCGGCAATCCGATAGGCGATATTTACGATTATATGAACTGTCTGGGGAAATTCCGTAAGCATGACACTACTTACGTAATCGTAGAGAGAGCGAACGACACTTTGAGGCTTGAAGTGATATTTGAATGAGAAAATTAATCAGGATGGTCTGTTACTTCTGGCTCTCACAATAGAAATTACGCCTTTGATTTTACGCACCTTGTCGAATATCTGATTTAAATGCCTCAGGTCAGCAACTTCGATCACAAATCTTCCCACAGCAGAGGCATCGCGGGCAAACATTTCCGCGCCTCGCACATTGGTGTCCGCATCAGAGATAGCCTGTGTTATATCACGCAGCATGTTCTTGCGGTCTTCAACAATCAGTTCAAGTTCAACCACAAATGACTGCCCGGAAGCTTTATCCCATTCGACGTCAATCCTTCTTTCCGGAAAAGAATCCTGAAGAATTATTGCCTGATCGCATTCGGACGTGTGTACTGTTACTCCCCGTCCTCTGGTTATAAAACCAATTATCTCTTCACCCGGGACGGGCTGGCAGCATCTGGCGAACTGGAACATCATATCATCCATGCCACCGACTTTGATTCCCTTGGAACCCCGAATGCGTTCAATCACCTGACTGACAAAACCTGCCTCTTCTTTTTCTTCAGGTGGCGAGATTAAATCAAGAAGCGGCCGCATAGACATTGAACCGTTGCCAATTGCTGCCAGAATATCAAGGGCGGCTCCCCGCTCAAGCTGCGTAGCGTAGACTTGAAGTTCATTGTCTGAGGGCATCGGTTTTCTGATTTCTTTCAGTTTTCTTTCGAGAATCTGTCGTCCCAGATTCACGGCCTGGTCAAACCCTGCTTTCTTAAGCCACCGTTTAATTCTTGATCTGGCATTCGCTGTCTTGACAAGTTTCAGCCAGTCGCGTGAGGGAGTCTGGCTGGGACTGGTGATAATCTCTATTGAATCGCCCGATTGAAGCTTTGTAGAAAGCGGCTGAAGCCTGCCGTTAATTTTGGCTCCGGTACAGTGGGAGCCGACCTCGGTGTGAATCTGATAAGCAAAATCAATCGGGCTGGAACCCTTGGGAAGATGTACTATTTCCCCTTTGGGAGTAAAAACAAAGATGTCCTCGGAGAACAGATCGATTTTTAAGTATTCCAGAAATTCTGATGGATTTTCCATATCTTTTTGCCAGTCCAGAACATCACGTAGCCAGATCATCTGCCTGTCAGACTTACTCATCTGCTGCCGGCCTTCTTTGTAGAGCCAATGGGCAGCGATTCCGTTTTCCGCTATATGATGCATCTGCTGAGTGCGTATTTGTACTTCAATTTTTCTCTGTTCAGGACCAAACACGGTGGTGTGCAGCGAACTGTAACCGTTCGGCTTGGGGTTGGCTATGTAGTCATGAAAACGGTCGGCCACCGGTTTCCACATTGAATGAAGAACCCCCAGCGTATGATAGCATTCTCTTTCATTGCCGACAATTACGCGGATAGCAAACAGATCATAAATGTCTTCGAAAGGAACCTTTCGTACTTTAATTTTTCTTTCAATTGAGGCCAAATTTTTTGCCCGGCCATGTACTTCAGCTTTGATTCCATTTTTCCCCAGCGCTTCCAGCAGCGGTTCAACTACCTCCTGAATATAGGCGTCTCTTTCTGCTTTCTTTTCATTTAGCCTTCTAGCCAAATCTGTATATCTCTCTGAATGAATATACTTAAAGGCCAGGTCTTCGAGCTCGTTCTTAATTTTGTGAATGCCAAACCTGTGAGCCAGCGGGCAGTAAATGTCCTTGGTCTCCTGGGCTATTATCAGCCGTTTTGGCTCAGGCAGATGTGAGAGAGTTCGCATATTATGCAGACGGTCGGCCAGTTTTATCAGGATAACTCGTATATCACGGGACATAGTCAAAAGCATTTTTCTGAAATATTCAACTTGCTGCTCTTCGCGAGACTGGTATTTGACCGCGCCTATTTTGGTTACGCCATCAACCAGCTCTGCAATCTCTTCGCCAAATTCAGCGTTTAAATCTTTGATGGTGGCATCGGTGTCTTCTACAACGTCATGCACCAGGCCTGCGGCAATCGTGGTTGAGTCCATATGCTGTTCGGCCAGTATGAAAGCTACTTCGAGACAATGCTCGACAAACGGCTCACCGGAGATTCTCTTCTGCCCTTGGTGAGCCGTATCCGAAAATTCATACGCTTTTCTGATAAGCGGAATGTTTACATTCGCATTATATGACTCAATATTGATTATGAATTCAGCCAGGTTCATTTTGAGCTATCTTATTTGATTTGGGGCTGCAGGAGAAGTGAAGTTACCGCGCCTAAGACAGTTTCTACCTGGATAGTTTCCATGCAGTTACAGCTGTCGGCCGGACACCGGCACTTTTCGGTTTCGGGTTGAATCACAATATCTTTGTTTCCCAGCGGACCCCATCTTTTTGGAGACATCACCTGCTTACTCGGATAAATTCCTACGACCTGCGTCTCTAAAGCAGTAGCCAGATGCAGCGGCCCGGTTGAGTTGGCCACCACAACTTCGCTTAAAGACAAAACAGCGGCCAACGCTCTTAAATCTGTCTGTCCGGTTATTTTGCGAAGTAAGACACTCTTCTCACGGGCAATGTTGTCACAAATTTGACCTTCCACTTCCGAGCCGGAGACTACAACGTTTATGTCGGCTTCTTCCAATCGTTTGTACAGCTCAATAAATCTGTCAACCGGCCAGCAATCGGCCGAGCCTTTGCTCCCCGGATGAACAACCACAAACGGCTTTTCTATGCCCGACTCCTTGAGCATTTTGCGGGCATGATTGATTTCACGCTCCTGTAAATAAACTTTGGGCTTTCTTACTGTCTCTCCCTCTCTAAAAAACGTGAGAAAATCAAGATTGTAGTCTGACTCATGCTTGAGATTTGACTTACGACTGTGAAGCAAATGAACATTAAAAAAAATGGAATGAAACCTGCCGGCAGTACCAACTCGAACAGGGATTTCCGCTTTATTAAATAATTGACAAATTCGCCTTTCCGGATAAAGCACGATTACTGCCCTGTAGTTACTTATTTTGATTTTGTGCAAAAGATCTTTCTTGTAGAGTTTGTCCTTCCGCAGCATGTCGTTTTGCACCCGCATTATCTTGTCAACATTGGGGTTGTATTCTAAAATAGGCGAGGCGTATAATGAAGTCAGCACTTCAATACTGCACTCCGGATAACGTTGTTTCATAGTCTCCACAAAAGGCAGAGCCAAAACCAAATCCCCCAGCCTGTCGGTGCGGCTTATCAGAAGTTTATCCCCGGGTTGTAAGTCAATCTTTTCCGGCATTCAATTTCTATCTTTCGTTAGCTGTTTTCTTTCCACAATAAGCGAAGCTTCGCGTACTTTACCATCACGGACATCGACGACAAAAACGACAGCACAAAACCCTCCGGGCCGTCTCTGAAACCCTGTTTAAGCAGATAATGTTTCATAAACGATGCTGCCGGTCTGATTACGATATCACTCAGTTTCGCTTTGCGCCCTTTTCGAAATGCCTCCTCGGCTCCCATAGTAGTATACCTGTTAAACTTATTCAGGTACTGTTCCAGATTGGGATAGCTGTAATGCAAAAGTTCGCTGTTAAGATAATCTACCGGCCCGGCGGTGACAACTTTTTCATGGACGATGGCATTGTCGAACCTGCCTTTTTGCTTTTGGAACAAACGCAGGACATAATCAGGATACCAGCCGCAGTGAAGAATCCACTTTCCCAAAAACTTCGTTTTCCTTTTGAAATAATAGCCGCAGGTGCCATTGTCGTCTTCTATCTTTAATTTTATTTCACTGGCCAGCTCTGGTGTAACTTCTTCATCGGCATCTATTGATAATATCCAGTCTCCGCTGGCTTTTTCTACTCCGGCTTGCTTGGCCGGACCGAAACCCCGCCACTCCGGGCAAAATATTTTAGCCTGGTAACTTTCGGCGATTGCAACCGTCTTGTCGGTCGAACCGCTGTCTACAACTATGATTTCATCAGCAAATCGGACAGAATCCAGACAGCGACGGATGTTGTCTTCTTCGTTCTTTGTAATCAGAACCACCGATAGTTTTGTCATTGCCCTACCGCCTGCTTTAATTCTGAAACTTTCATGAACTCGGCATAGACCTGCTGGTGAGTGATATCGTGGATGTTGTCATCATTATCGGACACCACCGTGCCGCTTTCCTGTCCGAACGGTTTCCA
>JADFPZ010000031.1 GCA_022562075.1 Candidatus Zixiibacteriota bacterium
AATCTAAATTACAGAGCCGTCAGCGGGCAGCTTGCGATTTCAAAGCGAACAAACTCAGTTTCTTTTAATCCGATAAAGGATTAGCTGTTAACTGGGCAATTGATTTCAGATTCAGAAAATACCAGACTGATAACCTGCCAGAATTTGTCAAGCAGAGGTCATTTTATGAAACGCACAACAATCTCTCAGTCTCACTTTACCAAAAGCTTGCGGGACCTTTCATCTGGCACAGCAAGATGCGATACGAGGGATTGGAAACCAAAGAAGTCTTGCCGCCCCTCTCAGAGTTAATCTTGATAGGCGGACCGGGGACTCTCCGCGGTTATCGCAACGAACAGTTTGCAGCAATCAGGACTGTTTATGGAACAATTGAGCCGAGACTTAGATTTGGCTCAGGATTCGGGTTTCTTTTTTACGATGCTGCCTATCTGAACAATAGGATGATGAACCAAAGCGAGAAAGTTGAAACTGTTGAAGATTTCAAATGGAGCTATGGACTTGGTCTTGGTGTTGGCAATAATCTGCGCTCGGTGCTGTTGTCGCTGGGATGGGAACCGCAGGCCGGATTCGACCAGCCCCGACTTTCAATAGAACTCTCTTCAGACATTTGAAAGTTGACTGTAACCTCTGCCGCTTCTATTCTTTTTAGATGTGGGCTTTCCTGGATTATCTAAAACTTATCCGTGCTATAAACTGCATCATTGCAGCAGCGGCAGTTTTAATCGGTGCTTATTTCACCTGGACGTCAACAGTCTATTATGCACCGGTAATGTCCGCAATCGCAGCTTTTCTGGTTTGTGCCGCAGGCAATGTTGTAAATGATATTGTGGATATTGACATTGACCTGATCAACCAGCCCAAACGCGTTCTGCCTGCCGGTGATATTTCAAAGAGTGCAGCAACAAAACTGGCAATAGCTTTGACACTACTGGCATTAGTTGTTGCTCTGGCAATCAATTGGCTGGTAATGAGTGCAGTTCTTTTGGCAATAGCTCTGCTGGCACTTTACAATTTTAAGGCTAAGAAGATACCCATATTTGGAAATATGATAATCGCACTACTGGGAGCCCTCACTTTTATAACAGGCGGGCTGGCAGTAGATAAGCTGTTGACTTTTGCTCTGCCCGGACCGCTAGTACCGGCACTTTTTGCCTTTTTCTTCCATCTGGCCAGAGAAATATTAAAGGACGTTGAGGATATTGAAGGTGACAGGCGGGTGGGAATCAGAACATTTCCCCAGGTAGTGGGAGAATCCAGAGCTGTGCTGGCCGTGCTTATTCTGTTTTTCATCATGGTTGTCTTAACATTTATACCTGTCCTAGCCGGCTGGTTTGGCAGAGCTTACGAGATACTGACAATTTACATAATTGACCTGCCATTATTGCTCCTTTTGATTTTCATCTGGGGTAATCCCAGCCGGAGAATGCTGAGAATGGGCTCAATAGGTCTAAAAGCCGGCATGCTGCTGGGAATTGTGGCATTAATAGTGGCTCGCTGAAAATGGTGAAACCTATGCCGCGCAATCGAGTATAAGCCTTTTATACTACTGATTTGTGGACAAATTGAGGAAATTGAGTTATAAACAGAATCGCTAATGAAATTTAAATCCAAACCGCCCAAATTCAGCCCGGCTGTGTTCACTTTGGCAGCTGCACTTTCAATTATTTTTTTGCTTTTAAATGCAACCGTCCTGGCTATTGGCCTGTCACAGTCTATAAACAAGACGGAGATGGAATTTGAAGACAGCCTGATTTTTGAAATCAGGCTCGAGTGGGCAGGATCGCAGTTTGCGTATCTTTTCGAAGGCCCCTTAAATCCTTACTTCGACAGACTAAAAGTACGCCAATTTTCGTCATCTATTAATTCAACCGGGACTGGAGACAGAGAAAAGACTATAAAAAAATTCAGCTACACTCTGCTGCCTACCTCAAGCGGCTCAGCCAAAATTGACCCGATTGTAATAAGCTTTATGAGCTTGCCGGACTCAAGTCGAGGTCAGCTACTGACCGAGCCTGTTATCATTAATGTTGCCGACCCGATAATTGTAGAAAAATCTGAAAGTTTCCCGCTCTGGTTCTTAGTAATGGGGGGCTTTCTTTTGATTGGCGGTGTGGCCGCAGCTTTCTTTTTAATTAAGGGTGGCGGTAAAGAAGAAGAAGTCTTCACACCTGTACAAATTGCCTTGCAGGAGCTGTCCAAGGTCAAAGAAGATTCCGGGACAGATTTTAAGAAATTTCAGGCTGGTGTTTACAGGCTGTTAACAAAATTCTCAAAAGAAAACTACCGGATTGAGACAGCCGGTAAATCTGAAACAGAAATTGAAACAGCTTTTGCTGACACAAATCTTGATGAGACTCTTAAGAGACAGATTAAGGACTGGATTGTCAGAGCCCAAAAAGATAAATTCAGACCGGCTGTGGCCTCTGTAGGCGAAACAGTTCGTTTGGAAAACGAGATTAGAACATTTTTAAAAAGTATATAGAGATTTATTGATAAACTACTTCCGGAGGTTTGATGCATACTGATATTGAACAGATTCAAAAACAAGTTGAGAAAGAATCTGCATTTGTTGAACAACTGACAGAGCAGATTAGTAAAGTAATAGTGGGTCAGAAGATTCTGATTGAAAGACTCTTGATCGGTGTTCTGGCCAACGGCCACATCCTCATAGAAGGAGTGCCGGGGCTGGCCAAGACTCTTGCTGTACAAACATTGTCAGATACCATTGACGCAAAATTTCGGCGGATCCAATTCACACCTGATCTTTTACCGGCTGACCTGATCGGCACCATGGTCTACAACCCGAAAACTTCCCAGTTTACCGTCAAAAAAGGCCCTATTTTTGCCAACATAATTCTGGCCGATGAAATAAACCGCGCCCCTGCCAAAGTTCAGTCAGCACTGCTGGAAGCTATGCAGGAACGGCAGGTTACCATAGGCGGCGAAACTCATAAGCTGGATGACCCCTTCTTAGTCCTGGCCACACAAAACCCGATAGAGCAGGAAGGCACTTACCCGCTGCCGGAAGCACAGATCGACAGATTTATGCTGATGGTCAAGATTGGTTATCCCTCACCAACCGAAGAGCGCGAAATTATGGATCGCTATACTGTCAAAGAGGTTCCAACGGCTGACAAAGTTGTCAAGCCCAAAGATATTCTCAGAGCCCGTGACGTAGTCCGGGACATTTATGTTGATGACAAAGTTAAAGAATATATCGTAAACATTGTTTTTGCTTCGCGCGAACCGGCCAAGTACGGACTCGATGATTTAACCGATCTCATTGCCTATGGTGCCTCGCCACGTGCCTCTATATTCCTCAATCTTGCAGCCAAAGCTCATGCTTTCTTAAAGGGACGAGGCTATATAACACCCGAAGATATCAAGGCAATCGGGCATGATATATTGAGACACCGGATTATTGTTTCTTATGAAGCCGAAGCGGAAGAAATAAAGAGTGATGATATCGTAAATAAAATTTTTGATGCAGTCGAGGTTCCTTAAAAATTCACCATGCTCCCCAAAGAAGTAATCAAAAAGATCCGCCGGATAGAGATTCGGACCAAGAAATTAGTTAACGAACTTTTTAGCGGCGAGTACCATTCGACTTTCAAGGGACAGGGGATGGAGTTTGAGGAAGTCCGTCAGTATGAACCGGGCGACGATGTCCGTCTGATTGACTGGAACGTGACCGCCCGCATGGGCCAGCCTTATATCAAAAAATTCAGAGAAGAGCGGGAGCTGACAGTTGTATTGTTGATTGATGTGTCATCTTCGGGAAAATTCGGAACCCGCGACAGTTTCAAGAACGATACTGCCGCGGAGCTGGGGGCGCTATTGGCCTTTTCTGCAATTAAGAATAATGACAAAGTCGGCTTAATTATTTTTACAGACCAGATAGAAATATTTGTGCCTCCTAAAAAAGGACGGGCACACGTGCTGCGCATAATACGGGAGATTCTTTATTTCAAACCAGTGGGGAAAGGGACAAATATCGCAGCTGCCTTGGAATACTTTAACAAAGTAATCCGGCGTAAGTCGGTAGTTTTTCTTGTTTCGGATTTTCTGTCTGAAGGCTTCACCAAGCCGCTTCAGATAGCCAACAAGAAACATGATATCATAGCCATAAAAGTTTCTGACCCGCGTGAGATAACTTTTGAGAATGTCGGTCTTATTGAACTGGAAGATGCCGAAACCGGTGAAGTGCTGATAATAGATACCGGCTCGAAAGAATTCCGCAAAGAGTTTGCTGCTCAGTCCGCAGAAGATGTGGCCGGACTGAAAAAAGGGTTCAGGTCAATCAACCTGGACTTTATCAATATCCGCACCGACCAGTCATATATTTCTCCGCTGATTAATTTCTTTAAGATGAGGGAGAAACGTCACTAAAATTGTAAAATGCTGATAGCCATAAATAAAATAATGCGTGCGACGTTACTGATTCTTTTAGCAGCAGCAACGACGGGAACTTGTCTGAGAGCGCAGGAACAAGTCGATACTGTTGCCTCCATTACCGGCATCGAAATCGTAACAGCGGTTGACCGGGCTGAAATGTATGTCGGCGATCTGATAAACTATACAGTCACTATCGAACACGACAGCAGCATAGAACTTTTGCCGCCGCCGCTGGGTGCCAATCTGGGAGCTTTCGATGTCAAAGATTATGAAACAGATATTACTACCAGACTTCCAAACGGCAGAATCAAAAGCGAAAACAGGTTTGTCTTAAGCACTTTTACTACCGGTAACTACCTGATACCGCCTATCCCGATGGTATTTGAATTCCAAGACGGCACCAGAAAAGTTATCTTATCTGAATCTGTGCTGATAAAAGTACAGTCGCTCTTGCTTAATACCGATGACTCACTCGATATAAAACCCCTTAAAGCGCAGTACGAATTTGAAAGAGATTATACCAGGTATTTTATCTGGGGGGCTCTGGTATTTTTAACGCTTGCCTTAGCCGGCTATTTGCTCTGGAGAAAACTTCGAGGCAAAGGTGAAGCCGAATTCATTGACTTGCGCCCGGCCTGGGAAATAGCTTTTGAAAAACTGGCAGTATTGGAACAGAAAAAACTAATTGATGAAGAAAAGTTCAAAACGTTCTATCTGGAACTTACCGACATTCTTAGAGCTTATCTTGGCCGGATGTACGCCAGAAACATTGTTGACATGACTACCCAAGAATTTTTCTCGATTTACGCAATAATAGGTTTACCGACCGCTGCCGAACGAGAACTCAAAGAGTTCTTTGACCATGCCGACCTTGTCAAATTTGCCAAATATATTCCCCGGACTAAGCGCCCTGAGGCAGATTTTGCTTATGCCCACATTTATATAGAACTGATCAGGCGCGAGTTTCAAAAAGAGTCAGAGCAAGAGCTGAACATAACTCCTGATAACCAGCAGCCGGCGCCGGCTAATGCCGAAGAAGGCATTCTATGAATTTCTGGGAATTTGCCGGCTTAGGTTTTTCAGTCCTTGAAAAATACAGCGCTACTATACCGGCTTCGGCAATTTTTACTTTTGGTCTGCTGCTTATGATACTGATGCTCTGGTATCATTTCAAATACCGCCGGGCAAAGTCCGCTACCATCATGTACTCGGACGTGAAAATTGTCAAACGCGCCGGTCGTACCAGCAAACAGAAATTCCGCTTTCTATTGACTGCTTCTCGAATTGCGGCTCTCGTCTTATTAATTGTGGCTCTGGCACGTCCGAGGTCGGGTACCGAGTACCACGAAGTAAAGTCCGAAGGCATCGATATTATGATGTGTCTGGATGTGTCCTCATCTATGCAGGCCGAAGATTTTAAGCCTCACAATCGTCTGTACGTCTCAAAAGAAGAGATGAAAAAATTCGTCCACAGGCGGGTCAACGACCGCATAGGTCTGGTCGTATTTGCCCGCCATTCATTTACCCAATGTCCCTTAACAACAGACTATGGTGTTCTCTTGAGTTTCATTGAGCAGGTAGATTTTGGTATGGTAGAAGACGGTACTGCCATCGGCATGGCCATTGCCAACGCCGTAAACCGCCTGCGCCAGTCTACTTCGGAATCAAAGATAATAGTTCTTTTAACCGATGGCGACAACAATGCCGGAGAAATCGACCCGATTACGGCCGCCAATTTAGCTCAGGCTTTTGATATCAAAATTTATACTATCGGCGCCGGCAAACCGGGTAATGCCATGTTCCCTTATCAGGACCCTATTTTCGGAAAACGTTATGTTTATCAGCCAACTCGTATTGACGAAGAATCGCTCAAAGAGATTGCTGCTCGCACCGGCGGCAAGTATTTCCGGGCACGTTCCGGCAAGCAGCTGGAAAAAATTTATTCGATAATAGACGAACTTGAAACGACTGAAATTGAGATAGCATCACATGTCCAATACCGCGAACTGTTTCAATATTTTGGTTTCGCCGGTATGTTCTTTTTGATGCTGGAGCTGCTTATGGGTCACACCGTCTTCAGGAAACTACCATGAGGAAAATGAGGAAAAAGTAGAATGAGATTTGCTTCGCCGGAAAACTTTGTTCTATTTATAGCTGTATTTCTACTGGGAATATTTCTGATGTGGAGCTTGCGCCGCAAAGTCAAACTTCTGCAGAAGTTTGGCGACCTCTCCCTGATTTTCAAAAACGCCCCGTATATATCATATTCACGGCAGGCTTTCAAGATTGTTCTGCTGCTTGTCGCACTATCGTTTATGGTCATTGCCCTGGCCAGACTTCAGTTCGGCACACATTTGGAACTGCTTAAAAGGGAGGGGATAGATATCATGATAGCGCTTGATGTTTCCACTTCAATGCTGGCACAGGATATGAAACCAAATCGCCTGGCCAAAGCCAAGCAGGAGATTCAGAGCATAATAGACAGACTTCACGGAGACAGGGTTGGCATAGTGGCCTTCGCAGGAGAAGCCTTTATTCAGTGTCCTTTAACGCTGGACTATGCAGCGGCCAGATTTTTATTGAACGCTGTAGACCAGTCATCTGTATCAATACAGGGAACTTCACTGTCATCGGCGATTGAAAAATCAACCGCCGCCTTTGAGCAGTTTGAGAAAAAGCACAAGGTGCTGTTGCTTTTGACAGACGGCGAAGATCATGCAGGTAAGGCCGAAACCGCCGCCGAAGCGGCCAGAAAAGAAGGAGTCAAAATCTATACTGTAGGTATAGGTAATCCGCAGGGTGAACCTATTCCGGTCTTAGACCGTAAAGGAAACCAGGTAGGCTTCAAAAAGGATGAAAAAGGCGAAGTGGTAGTCTCCCGTACTGATGAAGCGATTCTGCGAAAGATCGCTCTGGCTACAGGCGGGAAATTCTACCGGGCAACTGCCGGAGAACTGGAGTTAGACCGTATTTTTGACGAAATATCCAGTATAGAAAAGAAAGAGCTCGAGGGCACACTGGTTACTCGATATGATGACCGCTTTCAGTGGCCTCTCTTGCTGGCTATATTTCTGATGACGTTTGAGTTCTTTGTTCCTGAACGAAAAAGAGTTCCGAAAGGAGCTGTAGATGCTAAATAAGATTATCACACTCTCAATAATTGCTCTATTGACATTAGCAGGCACAGCGGCCGCCGATGATTACATTGATCTGGTCAAAAAAGGTAACGAAGCGCTCAATGCCAGCGATTACAAGAAAGCTATAGAGTTTTATCACCAGGCAGAAGCGCAGATTCCGGAGTCGCCGCCTCTGGATTATAATTTCGGCGGAGCTTTGTACCTCCAGGGGAATTATGAAGAAACACTCGAAAAATATCAGAAAGCGCTAAACACTAACGACCCCAACCTTGAAGCCAAGGCGCAATATAATCTGGGCAACACTTACTATCGGATGCAGGATTACAAAAAAGCTATAGAAAGTTTTCAGGAAGCATTAAAATCTAATCCGGACGACATGGACGCCAAGTATAATCTGGAGCTTGCCCGCAAGATGCTCAAAGAAAATTCCAAACCAGAACCGCAAGAAGGTCAAGACCAAAAACAACAGCAGGAGCAAGATCAGCAGAAAAAAGACAAACAAGACCAGGGCGAAGATGAACAGAAACAAGAGGACAGCCAGCAGCAACAGGACCAGCAAGACCAAGAAGATCAGGACCAAAAACAACAGCAAAAGCAGAGCAAACCCGATGACAAAAAGATGAGCAAAGAAGATGCGGAGCGTATTCTCAACGCCCTGCGAGACGACGAGCAGAAGATTCAAGATAAACAAAAAAGACAGGTTGCCCTCGGCAGCTACAGGGGAAAAGACTGGTAGATGAAATTGCTAGGCATTGGCATATTATTTATCTGCTTGTTCGCTTTATTGGCGATCGGTTCAGAGACTTATGCTAAAATCTCTGACATTGAAATCGAAGTTTCGCTTAATAGAGATACGATAGGACTTGATGAACAAGTAATTCTTCAGATTACAGTCAGTAGTTCAGAGCGGAACCTTCCCGCACCTCACCTGCCTACCTTACCAATGTTCAAAGTATATTCGCAAGGAAGGTCGAGCAATATCAGCATTACCAATGGGGTCGTAAACGCCACGCTTACTTACCGGTATATTCTCACACCTCAAAAAGCCGGCACTTTTCCGATTGAACAGGTCTCAATTGTACATAAAAATAAAAGATTCAAAGGCAATTCAGTCGAGCTAACTGTTCTTAGCCAGGGCGTAGCCACACCTAAGAAACTGGAAGGAAGCGCCAAAGACCGCAAGGGAAACAGCCGGGATTATTTTCTGGAAGCTTCTGTAGACAAGAAGCATCCATACGTTGGCCAGCAAGTGACCCTGACTCTCAAATTCTATATAGCAGTTCAAAATTATGGTAGTCCTGAGTTGAGTGAACCATCGATGACCGGATTCTGGTCAGAAGTAATTGGAAATAAGCCTGTATATTTTCAGCGAATAAACAACCGCCGGTACAAAGTCAGCGAGCGCAAATACGCACTATTCCCTACACAGACAGGGGAACTTACTATCGGCCGGGCAATGATTTCTGCAACAATCGCCACCCGCAGAAATACCAGAGACCCTTTTTCGATGTTCGGCAATGTCTTCGGAAGAGGCAAAGATATTACGGTCCGCTCGGACCCTGTCACTGTCAATGTGAAAACACTGCCAACAAAGGAGAAGCCAAAAGATTTTACAGGGACAGTCGGCAAGTTCAGCATTACCGCCACGGCTGATAAAAGAGAAGTAGAAGTCAACCAGCCGGTTACTGTAGTCTTCAAAATAACCGGAGTAGGTAATATCAAATCCGTTGCGGAACCGGCTATTCCAGACTTGCCTGATTTTAGAATTTACAGAGCTTCCTCCAGCGAAAACACTTCCAGGGTAAACGACAAGCTGGGAGGAACAAAAATTTATGAAGAAGTCTTTATCCCCGGACGTCCCGGTGATATGGTCATTCCTTCGATAGGTTACAACTATTTTGATCCCGAGAACAGAAAGTACCAGACAATTAAAACCAAGCCGATTAAAATATCTGTAATAAAACCTGAGGGGTACGTAGCCGCGCCCCAATCTCCCTTTCAACCGAACAACATCTCCATCGGCAATGAAGCGCGCGATATCCGCTACATTAAAACAGACCTGGGTGACACTCAGCCGATAGGCCAAGTCCTGATTTTTCGGCCAATATATATTGCAGTAAATGGATTGCCGCTGGCTATTTTGGCGGGGTTGATACTTATAAGGAAACGTCGGGAAAAAATCCATGCAAACTTAGGTTATGCCCGCTCCAGAAGCGCCCTGAGAATGGCTCGCAAGAGACTTTCCAAAGCCAGCAAATTGTCAAACAGAGAAACTGTTCTGGACTTTTATGCAGAGCTGAATTCCGCGCTGGTTTCTTATATCGCTGACAAACTAAATATTTCGCCGCATGGTCTGACCACAGACAAAGTCCGCGAACTACTATCAGAAAGAGGAGCCAGCGAAGAACTAATTGCTGATATTATAAACATAATCCAAAAATGCGACTACGCCAGATATGCACCTTCCACAATTGAGCAAGAAGATATAGACGAATCGTTAAAGACGGTCGGAGAAGTAATGGTCGGGATAGAAGGAGTAAAATTTGACTAACAGAATACTTACAGTTTTGTTAGTGACACTTATTTGTGCAGCTGCAACATCGGGGCAGGAAGATATTTTCCAGACAGGCGTTAAATACTATCAGGAAGGCAACTTCGATGATGCTATCAAAATGTTTTCAAAAATAGAAAAATCCGGAATAGAATCCGCTGCCTTGTATTACAATTTGGGCAACGCCTATTTCAAAAGCGGTGATTTGGGAAGGGCAGTACTATACTATCACCGTGCCAAAAGACTTGGCCCGGGGGATGTTGATATATTAAATAATCTGGAATTCGCCAGCCAATTTTCCAAAGTGCAGATGGTTGGAGTACAGCTGAACCCTATTGAAGCGTTTCTTAAAAAGACTGTCGGCAGCTATCGGCTGAGTGCCTTGGGCTGGTTATTATCTTTATTTTTTATAAGTTTTTTGATTCTTCTCATCATGAAATTCGGACTGCAGTTATATTTTACTGGCATTGATGCCGTCATTATTTCTGTTTTGTGCCTGACAATTCTTGCCGCGGGGCTTACAGCATTCAAATACCGGGTAGACTTTCTTGACCGGCGGGCGGTGATTCTTGCCCCCGATGCACCGGTTTACAGCGGCCCATCCTCAAACACCCAGCTAGAGCTCCAGGGGGCACCGGGGCTGGTTGTCGAACTTCTTCAGGAATCGGGAGATTATTACAATGTACTGCTGGAAAACAAGCGTCGGGGCTGGATTAAAAAAGACTTAGTCGCTGAAATTTAACAACTTAGCTCCTCTTTTAATTCTATTTAATTGACTCTTTTTGAAACAAAGGCTATTTTTTAGACTAAGCTATAATCGTCACATTTAGAGCAAAATTATGTTTTGGAAGAAAAAACAATTTTGGGGTACTTTGCTGGCAGTACTCCTTTTGGCATACTGCGTTAAGGATATTAAGATAGCCGAGGTTCAGCTTTTAATTAATCGCCTGGACTTTTTCATGCTCTTTCTGGCAATTGCAGGAGCTTATCTTTTCATTATTGCCAGAGCGCTGCGCTGGAAATTGATGGCTGAGCAGCACAAGAAGATAACTGTTATGCAGGCGCTATCGCTGTATGGGGCAGGTCAGATTGTGAACATGGCTATGCCTGTTTTAACCGGACAGGTCGGCCGGATGTTTCTCTTTTCCAAAAAGGGCGGATTCAAAAAAACTTTCATCTTTTCAACTATAGTTCTCGAGATACTTTTTGATGCAATAGCTCTTATTGTATTTTTGGTGCTGATTTCACTGGCCTTCGCATTTCCTGATAAATATCGCTCTCTGGGAATAGTAATCGCCACCATTACCATCTTAATTCTGGCACTGCTCTATTTCATGTTGCATTACAAAGAGAAAATCAATGATTTCAACAGAAGCAAACTCCGTCACAAATGGCCGGGCACCTATATCGGCATAAGGAAATTCTTAGGTTCCTTTACCAAAGGCATTAATATGCTCAAGTCCAGCCAGCACATGATAGGTTCGCTGGCCTATTCGTTGGTGGCCTGGGTAATGCATACCTTGAGCATCTATTTTCTATTTAAGTCTTTTGGTTTTGAACTGCCTGTTGCCACGGCTGCAACTGTCATGATAATAAACACGATTGCTCTGATGGTGCCGATTACACCCGGTAACGCCGGTACTTTTGAGATTGCAGTCTCAAGATCTCTGACAGCGTTTGCGATAGGGCGATCCGATGCCGTCTTGTTCGCTCTTGCTTTACACATAATTGATTTCCTGCCCATCTTTACGCTGGGAATCTACTTCATGCGCTCAGAACATATATCTATCAAAGAGATAAAAAAAGAACAGCTCGGTTCAGGTTTTCAGCCACGTTTTAGTGACGATATCGATTTGGTCGAGGACGATGAAAAAAGAGAAGCTGTATGATAAAGTCGTATCTCTACCGGCCGGGAGAGGGTGTCAAAGTTTTTGACGGCATCGCGGATTTCGACAGATTGATCGCTCAGCCAGATTCTATTCTCTGGGTTGATATGTGCAAACCGACTGATGAAGAGTCATTTATTCTTACTCATGATTTCAAATTCCATCCGCTGGCAGTCGAAGATGTAATCTCAGAAAAGCCTCGCACCAAAATCGACGACTATGACGATTACCTCTTTTTGGTTTTTCCGGCTGTCGACTATATAGGCCGAGAGGACGGACTGAAAGTAACCGAAGTAGACTGTTTTTTGAGCAAGAATTCTCTGGTCACAGTACATTACGATGACCACCGGCTATTTGATTATCTCTATCGCCGCGGCGAGCGGGATGAACGTCTGGTCTCCCGCGGGGCAGATTTTTTGCTGCATGCCGTAATAGATGCTGTAGTTGACAACTACAACAGTACTCTGGATATTTTTGAATACGAAGTTGACCAGATTGAAGATGATGTTCTGGGGCTGCCCGATGAGGATACAGTAAAATCGATCTTTACTCTCCGCCGGGATATCGTACAGCTCAAGCGAATAGTGTTGCCCCAAAAAGAGGCTCTGGCCAAACTCTCACACCCCGGCTGGAAACTCATCAGCGACAAGGCAACTGTCTATTTTGCCGATGTCCATGACCATTTGATGAGAATCAATGATGTAGCAGATACACACCGGGATATCTTAAATTCATCTATTGAAATTTATTTTTCAACAGTTTCCACCAAGACAAACGAAATCATAAAATTTCTTACGATATTCACGGTCTTGTCTATTCCGCCCACGTTTCTGGTCGGTCTTTGGGGAATGAATTTCGAAATTATGCCGGAGCTGGATTGGAAATACGGCTATGCTATTGCGGTTTCCATAATGCTCGTAATAGTGCTCGGGCTGGTAGGATTCTTCCGCAAGAGGAAGTGGTTGTAAATTCAGAGCATGAACTGGCGCCAGCAGGCGATTTGTTATTTGTAAGCATTCGATAAATAAAAATAGTATTGAAACAAACGAAACTGATTGCTGTTTAGAACAAAGAGGAATATGATAACTCTCAGTGAAGCACCGCTTAGAAGGAAATTTTGAATAATAAATGACCACTCTAATTGCACCTAGTAAACATCTTGGCTATTCGAACATATTTCTGGACTTTCTGGCAAATAATGAGTCAGCCAGAGAATTTTATTTAGCCGCTAGCCCAAAACACGTAGTGGAGAAACTTGACAGAGTCACATACGACCGCCCAAAGCTGATAGAAATCCTAAAAGCTCAGAATAATGAATATAATTCTTCAGCTAAGACATTTGAAAATATTGAACTATTAAGTGATGCCCGGACTGTAACTGTTTTTTCAGGTCAACAGGCAGTATTCTTTGGCGGACCGCACTTGATAATTATTAAGGCTGTAGCGCTGGTAAAGCAGGCTACAGAATATTCAGAAATTCTTGGCCGTCCGGTTGTGCCTGTATTTTGGATTTCCGGTGATGACCATGATTTCCAGGAAGCCAATCATACGACGGTCTTAAACCGTCAATCCGAAGAAATCGCAATTTCCTATGACAGCCCGCCCGAAACTGAGAATCCGACCGCCGAGATAATTTTAGATAACAGCGACGAACTGTCAAAAGCCAAATCACAGCTAAAAGAAGCGCTGGGGGAGACAGATTTCACTCCCAGGCTATATAAGCTGATTGACTCGGCCTACAGTAATGGCGAAACTTTGGTCTCTTCTTTTGGGAAATTACTGGCCGCACTAATGGCAGAGACAGGTCTGATACTTTTCTCCCCCGGAGACAAGCAAGTCAAACAACATGCGGTCTCGTTTTTCAAAGCTATAGTTGAACATCAAGATGAACTTCAGGAGCTGGTTAGTCGCACTAATAGCCAAATTGTTTCCCGGGGATATCATCTTCAGGTAGAAAAAGCAGAAAACTCAACTCATCTGTTCTGTAATGACAACGGACGCCAACCTCTATTGAGAAACGGCCTCGGTTTTTCAATCGGCGGTAAGACAATTACAAAAAAGGAGTTGATATCTAAGATTGAAACTGAACCAGAGAAATTTTCACCCGATGTCATCACCCGCCCCGTTTTTCAGTCTTTTCTATTTCCGGTGGTGGCGCAGATTGGCGGGCCTGCAGAAATCGCTTATCTGGCGCAGATAAACCGAGTCTTTCAACTCTTTGATATACCGGTACCGGTTCATCTGAGCAGACCGTCGGTTACATTTATCGAAAAGCGCTACGAAAAGCTGATGAACGAATATGAAATAACATTCGAAGAATTAGCCGGAGACATTGAAACCGTCATTAACCGCGTCTTAGCTAAAACTTTTCCTGAGAACTTAGAAAAAGATTTTCGGAAGTTCAGAAAAAACATAGACCAGCAATTCGAAGCGTTTAAATCTGATTCACTGGAATTTGATAAGTCGCTCGAAAAATTCGCTGAGCAAACTTACGGCAAAATCGATTTCTCTCTCAAAAATTTTGAGGCCAAAGTATTTTCATCTCACAAAAGGAAATCACAGGAGATCCGCGACCGCATCTACCGCCTGTGGCATGCAGTTTTCACCGGCAGAGGCTTTCAGGAGCGGACGTTGAATATCAGCTATTTTATCTCAAAGTACGGATTCGGATTCATAGACTTTATGCTGAAGAAAATTGACATCTCAGAAAAATCCCATCAGTTAATCTCCCTGTCGGATTTCGATTCCAAATGAATATTGGCATCACCTGTTATCCGGTCCCCGGCGGTTCGGGGATAGTCGCCACCGAACTGGGACAGCAACTGGCTCTGAGGGGACACCTGATTCATTTTGTAAGCTATGCTCTGCCATTTAGACTGGACCAGTATCAGGCCAACGTTTTCTATCACGGGGTAGATACTACCGCCTATCCGCTTTTCAAGTTTCCGCCCTATACTTTAACTCTGGCAGCAAAGATGGCCGAAGTTACCCGTAATTTTGATCTCGATGTAATTCACGTGCACTATGCTATCCCGCACGCAACTTGCGCCTATCTTGCCAAGCAGATTCTGGCAGAACAGGGAATAGCCACCCCCAAAGTGATTACCACCCTGCACGGAACGGATATTACATTGGTGGGAGCCGACCCCTCATTCTATGACATTACCCGCTTTTCGATTCGCTGCTCCGATGGCATCACCGCTGTTTCAAAATATCTGGCCGATGAAACTAAGGAAGTTTTCAAAATTGAAAATAATATCAAAGTCATTCACAATTTTTATGATGAGCAACGTTTTAAGCCATCTGCAACAGTCTGCCAGCGTTCGCAGTTCGCAAACGACGACGAGTTTCTGCTGATGCACGTTTCAAATTTCCGGCCGGTCAAACGCACGCTGGACGTTATAAATATTTTTGAAAAAGTATCGGCAAAACTTCCGGCCAAGCTGCTGCTTATAGGTGAAGGCCCCGACACGATTTTGGCCAGACGTCAGATTACGAAAAAAAGACTGACAGATAAAGTCATCTTTTTGGGCAACCAGAACCGGGTCGAAGCGCTGCTGCCCTGTGCAGATCTGTTCCTCTTGCCATCCGAAGAAGAATCTTTTGGTCTGGCAGCGCTTGAAGCACTGGCTTGTGGTGTCCCTGTCATAGGAACCAGCGGTACTGGTTTGGTCGAAGTCGTAAATGATGAGGAAAATGGTTACCTGCTGCCGGTCGGCGATACAACTTTGATGGCTGACAAAGCCATAAAGCTTTTGCAAGATGAAACCAAGCTTAAGAAGTTCAAAGAGTCAGCTTCAAGGCTGGTGGCTGAAAAATTCAAAGCAGAAAAAATAGTAACCAAATACGAAAACTATTACGAGGAAATCCTTGGCGGATAACAAATATAAGCTCGATGTTCTGGCCATAGCCGCCCACCCGGACGATGTAGAAATCACCTGCGGCGGACTACTCATAAAAATGGCTAAACTCGGTCGTAAAACCGGCGTGCTTGATTTGACTCGCGGCGAAATGGGTACGTTTGGAACCGATCAAACCCGTGCCGACGAAGCAGCCGCGGCGGCAAAAATTTTGGGACTGAGTTATCGCGGAAATCTTTCCATCCCTGATTCGGCAGTGGAATTCAATCAGGAAAACAAACTGAAAATTGCGCAAGTGATAAGAGAGCAAGCTCCAGAACTTGTAATTCTGCCACACTGGGTGCAGCGCCATCCCGACCATCTGGCCTGCTGCCGACTGGGCTATGATGCCTGTTTTCTGGCTGGCTTAAAAAAAATCAAACTCGAAGGCGAGCCTGTCCGACCGCGTAAAATTATTTACGCTTCATATTACAGAAACAGCGAGCAGTCTTTCTTAGTTGATATCACAGACGAGTACGAACAAAAATGCGAGGCTGTCAAAGCCTATAATTCTCAGTTTGGCGACCCCAAGAATTCTCTGCAGATATTTCACCCGGGCGAAAGCGTTTTTGATATTATGCAAATCCGCGGCGCCAGACTGGGGCAGCTGGCCGGTGTAAAACAGGCTGAGGCTTACAGCATCAAAGAAAATATTCTGATAGACGACCCCCAAAAAATGCCGGTTCGCTCGATTTAGTTCCTTTCATTCCGAACCGAAAACTAAAAATACACCGACAGTCCGAATTTCACCTGAGAACTGGACAACTTGACTTCATTTAATTTATTTGTTGTGTCCAAATTATAATTGACGTTCCCAGAAGTAACACGGCGTCTTATAACTCTTTGACTCCGCTCTGAATAGCTGGCTGATGTTTCATATTCGGCCAAAAAACTGATTCTCTTGGTGGCGAACCATTCCACTCCAATAATGCCGGTCAAACCCAGCAACCAAGTGTGGTCTTCTCTCCAAAATCTCTGTTGAAACTGCCCATCACTAGTTTTGTTGTCACTATCACTTAAGAAGTAACGGTAGCTGTACAATGGGCCAAATCCCCAGAAAAAGTTTATATCACTTTGCGGGTTTACATATAATATTTTTTGGGCTGAAATTCTAAAGGTTATGTCCGTCAAATCATTATGGCCGGGCGCATTAGTCGAGTAAATTAGAACTTCTGTAGATTCATTTCTTACATTAAAATGTAGAGTGAAGCCCAGGCGCCAGGCTGCCCGATCCGAAGTGTGCTTCTTAATCGAAAGCGTAGATCCCTGAAATGAACTTAAATTAATGAGATTATTTACCTTAAACTGCAGCGCCCATTTACCTTTTTTAAGTGAATTTTCCCTTGCCGATGCTGCTGATGGAATAGCTACAATTGTTGCCAAAAAGGCAAACAAGACTAGTGCGAATTTCGTCGTTCTTAACATTATTACCTCCACGTTAT
>JADFPZ010000233.1 GCA_022562075.1 Candidatus Zixiibacteriota bacterium
CTGACTTTTCTGTAGAGATAAGCATTGTCGGTAGCCACTGCAATCTGATTGGCCAGACCGGTCAAAACGTCCAGGTCAGTTTCAGTAAAGGGGCCATCTTGGCGGTTGAAAGCTTCGATGACGCCTATCATCTGCCCTTTGCCGATTAGCGGCACGCTTATAAGCGATTTTATGGCAACACCGGCTTTTTTGCCAATTTCTTTTTCTGCTTCCGATATCTCTTCGCACTCATTGACAATCACCGGCTCTTTGTACTCAGCAACTTTACCGACAACACCCTGCCCGAATTCCTGATAGAAAACCTCGATATTGCATTCAGAGCAATTCATAAACCGGATTTTCATATTAGAGCGGCTGTGGTCAACCCGGAACACTAAGGCCGCCTCGGCCTCTACTGCAGCCGCGACTATCAAAAGAACTTCCTGAATAAGTTCTTCATATTCGAGGGTCGAGTTAAACCTTCGGGCTGCTTCAAGCAACAGCTTTTCAATTCTAGTATGTGCAGTATTAGGTGACATGGGCGGGAATATATTAACTAATAGATTGAAAGAAATGAAAAAATAAATTGAGTCAGTAATTCTCTTATTCTTCTACCTGTTTTATGCGCCGGTTGATATTGTCCCATATTTCCGGCCAGGATTTGTCAAAACCTGCATTTTGATATTCTTCTTTGGCGCGCTTCAAAAATAGAATTCCCAGAGTGCTATTCCTCCGCGCAAGCTCAATCTCTCCTAAATCCTCGCAAGCCCGACCAATAGCCGAATGATTTTCCAGTCTTTCTGCCCAGGCCAAAACTGGGCGAAGCCAACTCTCAGCGCTTTGGAAATCCCCCTTTAAGCGATAGACCATGCCGACATGATAATCAGCGAACAGTTTCTCTGTTTCGCCTGAAAACTGCCAGTGATAATCTCTGGCTTTATGGTAGCAGGCCAGGCAGGAATCATACTGCTTGTTGTCATAGTAGACTCCGGCCAGATTATTCCAGAGCGGTCCCAGCCACTGGTTGGAGCCGTGGGCCTCGGCCATTTCAATGCCGGCATGGCTCCATTTTATCTGATCTTCCCTGCTCTCGGCCACAATAGCAACCATGTGAGCTGCATCAACGGCCCGCCCCCAGAGCGACTTTGCGCTGCAGTACTCAAACATCTTCTCGAATGTCTCTCTGGCAGCCTGAATATTACCTGCTTTCCATGCAAAACGTCCCTCTACTCCCAAAAACCTGGACCAACCCAGAGGATCCGACTTATCAGCTCTCTCCCTGGCCTTATCCAGCCAGTCCTCCCCCTGTTCTCTGTCCCCCTTTGTCAGAATCAATCTGGCCATTTGGGCCAGGGCCTCGACCTCGACCGGCCGGTTGAATTCTTCACGGGCTTTCTGATGGGCTTTGTCATAGGCGGCGAAAGCCACTTCCACATCACGATCTTGAAACAGAGAATCAGCTTGTTTGAGTATATCGACTGAAGATTTGGCTGAGTCCGTCATTTTACTACCTTTTCCTAATATAGCGAGTTCCTGAATCGTCCGAATATACGGCCACTAACATTTAAATTCAATCTAATGAAATTCACTTATTCAGATTGACCCTTAAGATATGGAGTCCTATATTTTCAAAACCTAATGAGTTAATTTATAGTTAACGGTGTAGAAAAGATTAATATTCAGTTTTTTGCAAAGTTGTACGACAAAACATAAATGCGCGCACTAATAACAGGAATTACCGGACAAGACGGCTCATACTTAGCTGAGTTCCTTTTGGAAAAAGGTTACCAGGTTATCGGCATGGTCCGCCGCTCTTCAACAGAGCCGTATGACCGTATTCAACATATACGGGACAAAGTGACTCTGGTACAGGCTGACCTGTTAGACCAGCTCTCTATAATAAACCTGATTGAAGAACACAAGCCTGACGAAGTCTACAATCTGGCAGCTCAGTCGTTTGTGCCGGCCAGCTGGGGACAGCCTGTTTTGACCGGTGAATTTGATGCCCTTGGTGTTACCAGAGTTTTAGAAGCTATCAGGCTGGTCAACAAAGATATAAAATTCTATCAGGCTTCGTCATCGGAGATGTTCGGTAAAGTTCAGGAAGTCCCCCAGAAAGAAACGACAAAGTTTTATCCCCGCTCTCCTTACGGCGTGGCCAAAGTATACGGCCACTGGATTACTATTAACTATCGCGAAAGTTTTGGCATTCACGCCAGTTCGGGGATTTTATTTAACCACGAGTCCCCAAGGCGCGGTCTGGAATTTGTCACCAGAAAAATCACCGACGGAGCAGTCAGAATAAAACTGGGGCTGGCCGACAAGCTGGCTTTGGGGAATCTCGATTCCCGCCGGGACTGGGGCTTTGCCGGAGATTACGTAAAAGCTATGTGGCTGATGCTGCAACAGGAAAAACCTGATAATTTTGTGATAGCCACCGGAGTTACTCACTCTGTCGAAGAATTTGTAAGGCATGCTTTCGAACATGTTGATTTGGATTTCAAAGATTATGTTACAAAAGATCCCCGGTTTGTCAGGCCGGCCGAAGTTGACCTTCTTCAGGGCGATCCCTCCTATGCCAAACAAAAGCTCGGCTGGGAGACTGAAGTAACATTTGAAAGTCTGGTGAAAATGATGGTGGCTGCCGACCTTGAGCGCCTCAAAGCATAGTATCAAAAGATGAAAATGAAAAAGGCCTTTATAACCGGCATTGCAGGATTCGCCGGTTCTTTTTTAGCAGAAGAACTCATTAGTAGCGGCTATCAGGTAAGCGGCTCGCTGTTTGGTCAGGAGTCCTCAAAAAATATAAATCATCTTAAAAAAGATATTACGACTCTGAAGCTCAACGTTCAAAAGTCAAATGAATGCCATAAAGTCCTGAAACAGATCAAACCTGATTATATTTTTCATCTGGCGGCCTTTTCATCGGTGGGGAAATCTTTTGAAAAAGAGAGATTAACTTACAGCATCAACTTTGACGGCACTCTAAATATACTCAACTCCGCCCTTAAGCTAAAAAATCTTAAGAAATTTGTTTTTGTAAGCTCCGCAGATGCCTACGGACTTTTTAAGCCTGCGGGCAAAACACTCAGCGAATCACAGCCTTTCAACCCAAATTCACCCTATGCAGTTTCCAAAGCCGCTGCCGAATACGCCTGTAGTTACTATGTCAGCAGATACGGATTACCGGTTGCTGTCGCCCGTTCATTTAATCATACCGGCCCCAGGCAGTCTGATACTTTTGTAGTGTCTTCCTTTGCTCATCAGATTGCCCGGATTGAAGCAAAAAAAGCAAAGCCGACCATTTATGTAGGAGACCTCTCAGCAAAACGTGATTTTAGCGACGTCCGGGATATTGTCAGAGGATACCGGCTTTTGGCTGAGAAAGGGAAACCGGGCCAGGCCTACCACTTTTGTTCTGGCAGAGCTGTCTCAATAAAAAAAATTCTCGATTTGTTATTGAATTTATCCAGCCGGACGATTACTGTTGATACAGATAAGGCTCGTTTGCGAAAAAATGACATACCAGTTTTAAGGGGCAGTTACGAGAAGGCAAAAAAACAACTTGGATACCGTCCGAATTACGAACTTCCTGTTACACTAAAAGATATTCTTGATTACTGGAGGAATGCGCAATAGTTGCTGCTAAAATAAAAAAGAAAGCCGAAAGACCGGCTGCTGCTAAGACTAAAAAGAAAAAGAATGCCGCCGAGAAACTCATTGCCAGAAT
>JADFPZ010000234.1 GCA_022562075.1 Candidatus Zixiibacteriota bacterium
TTTCGGGTTGTCGACAGGCATTAGCATTTTTGGACATGATGAACAGAACAAAAAAAAAGGTATATTTTCTGCCCCGGGCAGCAAACAATGATGAATAATTAAAGGAGGCAATTAAATGAGCCAAAACATGAAAACCACGTTAACGAGATTGATTACCGCTGTTGCAATATGTGCTGTGGCTTCGTTTCTGCTTCCAGGAACTTTGATGTCTCAGGATAAAGCTTCACAGTTACAGCAATTAATCGACAAATTGGTAAAGAACCACAATGAAAAGAATGCTGTCGCATATAGAGAAAATTTTAGTGAAGGACTTAAAGCAAAACTTACGCTGAAGAAGATTGAAAATATACTAGATGTAGGTGTGGATGAGCAGGACTTAATAATATCGCACAGCGCAAATATTAGTCCCGATGGCAAGAGAGCTCTCGTATTCATTGAGACAGAAAACGCAAAACTCGACCTTCACATTCGTATCAACGATGCTAACGAAATCGAGCGCTTGACCTGGTATTCCCATAAATCTGGTCCTTCCGAAAATAAAATGACAATTAGTGAGAAGAATGCAATTCAAGAAAAATATCAACCTTATGTTGATCAATTTGCCGAAGCTTTCAGAGATACTAACGCTGAACTAATTTTATCCTTAATGGTTAAGGACGATGAAGATGACAAGACTGTTGAAGACTATCATTCTTTCATAACGCAAATGCATGGCAGATGGGGAGAATTGGTTGAAATTGGCGAGTTAGAAGTAAATGACCGCGCGAATGTTCTCTTGCCGATTTATTTTGAAAATCAAACAATGGGATTTTATCTCAAATTTAATGAAGCTAATAAAATTTCGGAACTAAAGATCAGCAATTATGCGCCTCCAGAGTCAGTGGGAAAATCCTATGCAGATTTAGGCGCTGATACTTTACGCACCCGTGACTTGCTCAACTTTGATCAGCTACGGGAAGCTTTTAAAAAGGACAGCGGAAAGGTCCGGCTAATTACATTACTATCGCCAACGTGACCGGGTTGCAGACGGGGGTTCTCCGTCGTTCAAGATGCAATCAATGCCAATCTCGGCGATGATTTGCGCATATATGTAATTTGGATTGATATTTTGCAGTCAGATGATAAATATTCGGCCTACCTTCATTCTACTGAATTTGATGACCCGCGTGTCTCGTATTATTGGGACAGATACAAAATAACTGGAGCAGAGTGGCAGGAAGTTATTGATATAGCCAACGTCGCCTGGGATATTTATTTTCTTTATGGCAAAAGTGACAGATGGGTTGATATGCCCGCTTATCCGGATTTCTTCATGAATCAGATCGGGATTTCTGAAGATATCTCTCCTCACCTTGACGGCGATATGCTGACAGAAAAAATAGCTGAATATATGAAAAAGCAATAAACTCAAGTTTCCAGATATTCACGGGTCATTTATCATAGATAATCAGCTCTGATTCAGACGTTACTTTTGGGCTGCTCAAAAATTGAACAATTCACTCTCAAAGCATTGCCGCGCTGAAGCTTGGCATGTGCAATAATAATCGAAAATAGTTTTCAATATTGGTAGAAAGAGGCCGATAAAAGGACTATCGCTCATAGTCTTTATACCCTCGATTTACCATAGAAAGGAGGCATTGATTATGAATAGCGAATCTAGTGTCATCCTGAAGATTGTCTTTTCAGTTTTGTTTTTTCCGCTCTTTTTTCAGGAGAGTTTTGTTTACTTTGCCTGGGCGGCAACTGACCAATTCTGGATACAATCCGCCAAAAGAGTTTTTCTCTTGCTACCGGTCATGGCCATAATTCTTGGCTGCTGGGCCAGTATTGCCTGTTTGCTAACTGTAGTGATCAGGCAGAATCGTCGTGAGTTTCTGACCAGCCTCATTATAACCTGGTGGGATCTGGGAAAGTCTATCGTAATGTTCTGGGGCGGCATTATCAAATTCGCCTTCACTTTTGTGGTGGCTACTCTGGAGTTTGCCAAAATTACCGCGATGGCTCTCTGGTCACTGGTTCAAGAAATACTCTTTACTCCGTTTCGTATGTTTAAAAGCATGAGCCAGAATATACTGAGTTCACCTGTACCCTGGCTGGCTGTCTTTATGACAATTTTTTGGTGCCTTGTTGAAGCGACTATTTTTACTTATGTCATGACGCCGCTGGTACTTGACGTCTTCTCCAATATTACCGGAGAACAACTGCAGCTTAATGTTGTCAGAGTACCTCTATTTACTTTCCTGTTCTTTATTGTGCTGGGAAGTTACGCGGTGCTGTCGAACTTGCTTGATTCCGTTAAGCAAAAGAATATTCAGTCCATAATTGGCATTGGCGCTATTGAAGCTGTAGTGCTGTTTGTCGAAGTTCTGTTCTTGTATCGTGAATTTGTCGATTCGCTGGTGCCGTGGTTTGCACAGTATTCAGAAAGTTTTGAACTTGGTATTTTTGGCACCCTGGCGATTTCCTGCTTTGTCTGGTTTGGAATCAGAAGTTTGACGTGGTTCCTATTTGCTTCTCATGGCACGCCGACCATCTTGCATCTGATACAGGGTAAAGGAGTGGTTGTATTCCGTCAGGGAGAGGCTCCCAGAAGCCGTTTGTTGAGCGTAGCCCCTGAGTTTGTTAATCGCATAAAGGATGAAACGGAATGGATGCAAGCAAAAGGTGAACAAGTGTTGGTTGCCTTAATGCTTCCGCCATTACAGGTAGTAGCAGCCGCACTGAATTTTTGCACTTTGCTATTGAATTCAAATCATCTGTTTGAATTGCCGTTTAAGTCGATGTCGGCAGTGACGGATACCAAGACGCTTCTTGGTAATTCTGTTAAAAAGAAACAGTCGGGTGCGCCGGTACAACATCAGCCCGCCGCGCCGGTACAACATCAGCCCACCGCTCCGGTGCAGACTGAACAGCCCAAGGAGTATGACAATGTCCAGATATAAAATTCTGATAGTGGCAATTGCTCTCGCCGCGATTGTTCTAACCGGCTGCAGTCTGACTACTGGCAAGCCGAATCCTCGTCTGTGTATGTTTATAGGCGTAGATATCAGCGGGTCATTTATGAATAATAAGTATTTCGATGATTCTATCGAATTCTTAGCGCACTATATCTACGGTCATTTGAACGGACTGGGCAGTATGGAAATTCCCAATGTATTGTTCGTCAGCTCTATAGGCGGCGCCAAAACTAATGAACCAAAAACATTTTTCCCAATCCAGTCGTTTCAAAATAAAACTGTCAAAGAAATCGAAGCTGAGCTGCGGGCGATTTTCCCCAAGGATAACCCCAATCCGTTTACAGATTATAATGCTTTCTTTGAACAGGTAGCGCTGACTGTCAAAAACAAAAACCTGATTCTCAGGCCGATTTCGGTAGTAATGCTCAGTGACGGCATTCCCGATGTCGTACGTAACGGCAAGACCGATTTTTCAAGCATAGTCTTAAGGCCGCTTGAGAAACTATCCAGATCTGTCACACTGCGACTTTTGTACACCGATGCAGTAGTTGGCAAAAACTGGCAGACCAAGGTCAGGCGCTCGCGCGTTAAAATCTGGACCCAGGATGCGGAAGTTCTTGTTTCCTGGAAAGATCCCAAGATTTTACTGCCGAACAAACGTTTTGAAGAGCAAGACCGGTTTTTTGAATGGGTCAAAGACAACGTAGATTTTGGCGTCCGAGCAA
>JADFPZ010000235.1 GCA_022562075.1 Candidatus Zixiibacteriota bacterium
GACTTGAGCTGGCTGTGGAAGCTTTCGTCGACCACGCAGATATATTCCGGTTTAAATTCGTGATACTGGCTTATCAGAAGCTCAATATTGGAATTTACTGCCAGAGCTTTGATTCTCAGTCTATCAGGGAATTCTCTGACGACATCAAGGGTCGATTTGCCTATGGAGCCTGATGAACCCAGCAGAACTATATTACGCATATCCATATACCGAAATAACGCTGAACTCGCAGCGCAGTTTCAAGTTTGCCGCAAAGATTACAAATCGCTATTCTTTATTCTCTTCAGCGGAGAGTTCATAGCCATTGATATCGGATTCATATGCCCGGCGGAGAACAACTTCCTCGACCGGCTTGGATACTTCCCGTGGATTTCCAGGATTTGGCACACACTGAACACTACCTAATTCGTGCAGCACGTTATAACCTCTGATAAGCTGCCCAAAAACGGTGTACTGGCCATCAAGACCAGATGTTGACCTGTTTCTGCCCAGACAGATAAAGAACTGCGACGAGGCAGAGTTGGGGTCGCGGCTTCGGGCCATAGAGAGAGTACCGTCCTGATGAGGCAAATCCGAAAATTCTGCATTGAGAAAATAACCGGCGCCGCCCCTGCCGGTACCTTCCGGGTCGCCGCCCTGAATCATGAAACCTTTGACTATCCGGTGAAAAATTGTGCCGTCATAGAAGCCATCTATAGAGCGCGCCATAAATGAATCAGCATGACCCGGGGCAACATCGCGATAAAGCTCCAGGACCATTTTCCCGAAATCTGTTTCAACGGTTACAAACGAATTTTTTGGATCTCTTACTGGCGAGGTTTTTTCAGCCAGGCTGTCAAAGCTGGCTTTTTCGGCTTCTTCGACTTTTGCAAAAGGACTGAATTTAACTTTTTCTTCCTTATTCGTCGTATCAGATTGATTCTTAGTAGAATCATCACCGCCGGAGCAGCTGCTTGAGAATATGAATGGCATCATAATTAAACCTACAACGCATATTGTTTTTTTCATCTTTTCTAATAGCCTTTCTGTCTATGAAACGTCCGGCGAATATAGAGACCGGCGTAACTGGTGTCAAGTATTGGCAATTTATCTGATAATAGCTCTGATTGAGTTTATTTTCTATATCTGCGATAATCAGACCTGCGATAATTTTCGAATGAAGCAGTTTGATTAATTCTTTTCACTGCTGGTGCAGGAGTAGAAATAAAATCATCCATATGAATTTCAAAAGCAGCAGTATTGGTGTCGACCGTGCCGGCAGCAACTGTATCGATAAAAAAGAGCATTCCTTCATCTGAATAGACGATACCCAGAGCCGGCGGCTGGACAGTATCCAAATAGATAGTATCAGGCAAACCGTAGACTGCCTTGATTTCATTTAAGGTAGACCCTATGCCGATAGAGTCTTTGGTTTTACCGGTATATGTAGATGTAAGTATGATTGCAAATACGTCTTCAAAGTCCTGAGCTATTTCATCTCTTGTAGTATCATCTATAACAAAGACAACCCCAAGTGTAGACTCATAGTTGGCATAAGTGAGCCACAAACTCGGATCGATATCAATAGAATTAGGATTTCCGTTGAAATTTTTAACATTGTTTAAGGAGTCGGTAAACAAAATGTATTGCGCCTGCCCGCCTACTCCGGGATTAAGCATATCGGAGCGCAACACCAAATCAATGGTGTCTACGCTTTTGTATCTTGCTCTTATCAGTGCATTTCCAAGAAGACCATTAAATTCGTAAGAAAGGTCTGCCTGGCCGTTCTGTTTGGTGAGAACGGAATCGGCAGGAGAAAGAATCCCGTCTCCCGTGAGCAGCTCCAGATATATCCAGATATCGTTTATTAGTGTGTTGTTCTGGTCGTCTATACCAACCAGCAATTGAGGAGTTATTTGTGAGGTTCCCATGATTCCTTTGAACGACGTCCCGTTAATTGACATCATTTCGGAAGGAATCCTGACAGCTATCGATGTTTGAGCGGTATCATTTCCGTATATTGAGAATGTTATTGCTTTATAGGTCTGCGAATTTGACGGGACAAATTTGACCTGGCCGGAATCAGTATTACTCACTTTTCCAATTCCATTATCTATTATCAGCGAGTCGGCTTGATTTGACTTCCAGATTAATATTGTCGAATCACTTTGAACAATGGTATCCGGCAAGAAAGTAAATTCAGTTATACTTGATGCTGCTGATAACATAGTAATTGAAATATTGGCACTATCCTGACCCTTTTTGTTATAAGCAATTATTTGGTACGTCCTGGGAACAACAGGCTTCACCATTAACTGGCCGCTGTCTGTCGGGGTTAAAGAAATGCCTCCGGGAAATAGTATTACTGAATCAGCACTAGATACTTTCCAAGTCAAGATTGTGCTGTCAGCAGGAGTTATATCGAGCGGCTTTCCTGAAAAGAGCTCTATTTCGGGGAGGGGCTCAACTGGCGGCGGATCGGTCGGTTTATCTCCTCCGCAACCGCTAAGAACAACGGCTAAGAAAATGGCCGATATTGAAGCTCTATATATGAAATCTGTTGCAGTCATCAATTATGCCTTATTTTGGATTATCTGCCCTTAAGCTGAGAGAATCAAAAGCAGACAAATCCAGTTATACTTTAGCAAATATAGTACCGGCTTTTAGGGGCGGAAATAGTATTTAAGGCCGAGCCCCAGATTGAGATTCTTTATCCTGCTATTTGAACTAATCAAATTATAATTGTTAGTAGAAGCCAATGTCAGAAAATTCCTGTTGTCTGCTGATGACCAGAGCTTCAGGTCACCGCCAAACTCCAGGCTAAAGCCTATGTTCAATTCACTTTCATTTTCAAAGCCTTTCGGATTCAATGTTGTAAAACCAGCACTTACACTTATTCCTATATGTGGTGAAAGAGTTGATTTATTCAGATTTGTTAACAAATGTTTGTAGCTCACGTCGAGGTCAAGCTGATAATAGGAATAATCAATTCCCCCTTCGACAAGCACAACATTTCGGTCGACGTTGTGATCCGAATATCTGAGCCCGATCTGGAACAATGAATGTCCTCCGTAAAAAGCCCCATAATTTAGTCCCAGAAAGAAGCTGTTATCCAACCACTGTTCGGCATCCAGAGTAATAGGACTATTGGTGACGTCTAAGAATGGCCCATTCACCAGACCATCGTTTTCACCATGCGGAGTGTTTATACCGCCAAAGAACTCTACCATGTTCAATTTCCGGGTTGTACGGGTTATGGCACTGACGTTTTCTATTGGCAAAAGCGCCAGACAACAGGCGACGAGTATGAAAAGCTTTATGATTCTGAACATATTTTACTCCGATATTTGGTTCTGCTAAATCTTCTCAAAAGTTATACAAATCATAGTCCCTGGAGGCCAGATAAAACGGGCTAAGAATTATCTACATATTAGCGATAATTTTTGAGGCAAACTCCGCTGTCCCGACTTTGGTGGCGCCTTTCATCTGTCTTTCGAGGTCATAAGTAACGGTTTTTTGAGAGATGGTTTTCTGAAGGGCAGTTTCGACAAGTCTGGCAGCTTTATTCCAGCCGAGATAGTCAAGCATCATGGCGCCTGAGAGAAT
>JADFPZ010000032.1 GCA_022562075.1 Candidatus Zixiibacteriota bacterium
TTTGTAGAAGATAGTGGATTTATCGTTGAAAATGTAGGATATATCGTTCAAGAAAACAAGGAGTTTATTACTATAGCTTCAATGGTTGGTGATAATGGAAAATCTATAAGTCATGTTGAAAGAATACCTAAAGGAACAATAATTAGTAAGGAACTATTAAAAAAGTTGTGAAAAACTTTATATTATTAGTAGCTTGGTTATCTTTAATTTTATTAATAACAACTGTAATTTTTATATGATTAAATGTTTAAATTGTTCTAAACTTTTTTCACCAAGAAACAAAATTCAAAAGTTCTGTTCTAGTTCAGGATCAATGAATTGTAAAGATGTATATAGACATAAAATTGAATCTCCTAAAAAAGTTGAAAAAACTTTCCAGTCCGCTGTTTGAAAAAGCGGCAAGAAAATTCAGCAACTGAAATTGACTCCGTTTTTATTGACCGCCAATTCGGCCGGTTATAAATTGACTTGATAGTGAAGAAGAAAATTCAAAAAGCAGCCTCATTTCTGGCAATAATTATCTTATTAATTTTTGCATATTTCATTTACGATACTTTCCGCTCGTTATCGACCGAAGAAAAGATTGCTGAAATAATACATTTTGAGGACCAGCGTCTGCATTCGGATCGTTTGAACAGTTATCTCGAAGCGCCCGAGCCCGAAATTCGCCGTCGGGCTGCCTTGGCTATCGGACGTATTGGCGGCAAAAATTCCGGCGAAAAATTATATGCGGTTATTTTAGAAGACGCCTCGTCCGACGTTGCCCGTCAAGCTGCTTTTGCCATCGGACTGACCGGACAAAAACAGTACGCTTCGAAATTATTGGATATAGCCTTTGAGCTGCCCGGCAAAGTAGCCGTAGAAGCAGTCATGTCGGCCGGCAGACTGGCTGACAGCAATATGACGGAACTGCACCTTGAAATAGTTCCTTATCTAAAACATCCCTCGCCCGAAGTTCGTGAAGCTGCCTGTATGTCGGTCTACAATGCCAGGGCGATTTCTTTGGTCCCGAACCTTTTTGAACTTTTTAATACCGAGCCTGATGAAGAAGTAAAGATAATGGCGCTGTATAGCCTGGCCAGGCTCAAAATTTCTCAGGCTCTGCCTCTATATAAAGAATATCTGGCCGACGCCGACCCCTTTGTCAGAAGCATCGCTGTGCGTGGTTTGGACCATGTTAAGGCGGACGAAGCCACCCACCTCCTCTCAATTGCAGCCAACGACAGCGACCCGGGGGTGAAAGCCCAGGCGATAACTGCTCTGGGAAACAAAAAATCCATTGAAGCACAAAGGCAGCTTTTAAGAAAGTTAACCCGGGCAGACAGACCCAAAATAATCGTAGCAATACTTAACGCCCTACGTGCACAAGACAACGATGGCGCCATAGCCGAGACTTATGACATTATCAGAACGTTCGGCTCGGAGTATGTATCAGCGGCGGCGATTAAATATCTGGCGGAGTTTCAAAAAGACCGGGCTGTAAATCTTATCGATTCGCTAATGGCCACAGACAGCCCCAGACTAAAAGCTGCCTGCGCCGAAAGCTATCAACTGATAGGACTGAGCACAGTC
Organism: Candidatus Zixiibacteriota bacterium; assembly: GCA_022562075.1. Lineage (GTDB taxonomy): Bacteria > Zixibacteria > MSB-5A5 > GN15 > FEB-12 > JACZWU01. The sequence continues at coordinate 1,573 of JADFPZ010000032.1, forward strand.
GCCCCGCGTCTCTCAAAACTTTTTTCCGACGCCAGCGCGATGGTCAGAACGGCGGCGTTTAACGCCTTGATTTCAATTGACAGTTCAAACCGCGAATATTATATCAGCCAGGCTTTGGCTGATTCCGATTATGTAGTAGCAGCCAGCGCTGTTGGGCAGGTTGAAGAAAATAAACTAAAGAGTTATCTGCCGCAGCTGGCAAAATTGATAATGGCTAATAAGAAGCCCCATGTCGATATACGACGCTCGATAGTTTCTCTGGCCGAAACATTTCTAAAAGACGATAAGAATGATTCCCTGGCCATGAAAATTTTAGTAAATGCGGCAATTGACCCTGAATATGTTGTGCGTAAAGATGCGGCCAGGATTTACAAAGAAGTTCTCAGCGAGAACCGTGATAATATTATCCGTCAGACATTTACTATAATCAGCGAAGGCGATATAGGAAGCACTCTGGAAAAATATCGCACCAACCCCTATGCCACAATCAAAACAAACCGAGGCGATATTGAAATCGAATTATATTTCGATACAGCGCCATTGACAGTTCTTAATTTTATTGAGCTGGCCGAAAACGACTTTTATGATGAGTTACAATTTCACCGGGTAGTGCCGAATTTTGTAGCCCAGGCAGGCGACCCCAGAGGCGACGGCTGGGGCGGTCCGCGCTATTATATCAGGTGTGAGTATTCTTCGGAAAAGTATCGCAGAGGCACACTCGGCGTGGCAACCTCGGGCAAGGACAGCGGCGGCTCGCAGTTTTTTATAACTTTGTCGCCGCAGCCTCATCTGGAAGCGCGCTATACCGTTTTTGGGCAGGTCATTGCGGGGATGGAATTTGTTGACGATATTGTCGTCGGTGATATTATAGAAACAATTGAAATTGAAGAAAATATAAAATAAGAAAAATGTAGATTAAGGAAAACATAAATTGAACCATTCAAAACTTTTGAGCGTTAGCCTGACCATCATATTTTTGCTTTTAGCTGGCAGAAGTTTTTCACAACAGCAATCTTCGATTGACGCGGACGCTATAATTCAGAAAGTTATCGAAGTCGAGGCGCGGCAGAGGTCGGAAATTAGAGATGTGGTTTTCGATGCGGAATATATAGAGCTTGAAAAAGATGACAACGGCGAAATGAAAGAAAAATTGCGCCTGGAAAAAACAGTAACACTCACATATTTGAATGATTCTGTATTTTACGATGAAACGTTTAACGCCTACTACAAAAATGGTGAACTTATGTCCGATGATGAACTTGCCAAAATAGCCAGGGAAAAAACAGAAAAGAAAAAGAAAAGAGGTTCACGCGATATCTCTTATTCGATTTTGTCCCCCTTTTATGATAAAAACAAAGAGGATTACAGCATAACCTATCTGGGCGTGTATGACACGACTGTCAGTGATTATCTCTGCCATCAATTTAAAGTAGAATCATTGACCGAAGACAAGCAGGCCATCAATGGTGAATTCTATTTTGACGCCGACTCATTTCATCTGGTAAGAGTTGATTTTGCTCCTGCTAAAAAAGGAGGGAATTTCTTTTTCAAAATGAAAAAACTTGAGATGTCCATGATGTTTGCTCCGGACTCCGATGGCTACTGGTTCCCGACCCGATTTGATATTACAGGTCAGGGAAAAGCTATGTTTTTTATAGGAGTAAGCTGGGCCGGGACGGAATATTTTCACAATCCAAGAGTTAACACAATCGAGGCCGAACCTGTTTCTTCACAGGAGTAAGCACACAGCAGCCACTACTTTCTTCGACGCTTTCGTTCTATAAAGAACATGCTGGTCTTTACTGTAAATAAAAAACATCTGGAGCGACACTTCCAGAAGGACCCGGTTCTCTTCGGCTATCATCAGGGCGACCTTGATGATTTTTATTTCCCGGACTGCCAATGGGCGGCCGACTACCACCAGCGCGCCCGAATAGAAGAACTGATTCTGATATACAGCGGACTAAAAACAGCTACAGTACTTGCATTTGGCCTGACAGACAGATTCGAGGAATTGCTTAAAGAAGCTGTCGAGCTGCTGCCAAAAGAATTTTACTGCCACTTTCTTAAAAATTGCCGGAATGTTTTCAGGCAGCTTTACGACGAAAAGCCGCTTGGCAAATTCTTGAAAATGAAACTTGTAAACAGACAGAGGTGCCGGATTATCGCTGGCGACAAAAATGACGACATCGCAAGGCTTCAGTTGTCACACTACCAACAACTACTGGAACTTTATAATCAAGCCTACCCGGATAACTATTTCAATAATCGCATGCTTGAGACAGGCAAATATTTCGGCTGTTTTATAGAAGATAGATTAGTCGCAGTAGCAGGTGTACATGTTTATTCAAAAAAATATAAGATTGCAATGCTGGGCAATATTGCCACTTCTGAAAAATTTCGAAATAAGGGACTGGCAACCAAAGTAACTGCGGCATTAGTAGGAGAACTTGCCAGCGAAGGCTTGCTAGTAGCCTTAAATGTAAAAAGTGATAACAAGGCCGCTATAAAATGCTACGCAAATCTTGGTTTTGAAAAAACCCATGAATACGAAGAAAGTTTTTTTAGTCTGGCTTAAATTGTAATACCACGCGCAGCGGACAAGCTGACTTCGTCAGTTTGTGAAGAAATCGAAAATTGTGCCTAACTTGCTGCTGTCGGATCTGAAGAACTCAGTATAGCTGCAGCGCTGACAGATAACGGCGGTATACTTGCTGCCTTGAACGTCAAAAATTTTGCTCCAGAATCCGCCGGCCACCCGCATTTCGCCAATTTCGCAAACATTGTTAGAGCATTTTGAACATTTGTAGTTAAGTCGTTGATTCATTTTGACCGTCTTTGTTTTTGGGTTTGTTTCCTCTATAATTTTCAATAGCCGCCCTGATTGCATCAGGCGCCAGATTGGAACAGGCCATCTTCTCAGGCGGCAGGCCGTTTAACTCGGCCGCAACTTCATCCCGCGTCAACCTGTTAACTTCATCTAATTTTTTCCCCTTAACCAATTCGGTCGCAACTGAACTGCAGGCTATGGCCGCGCCGCAGCCAAACGTCTTGTGTTTAATATCAGCAAGCACGTCATCTGTCACTTTGATATACATTTTCATCAGATCACCGCAAGCCGGATTGCCGACTATACCGATGCCATCAGCATTTTCAATCTCACCGGCATTACGCGGATTTTTGAAATGATCGATAACTGTTTCATTGTACATGATCGGAAGTTACTGAAATTATTGACAAGAGGCAAACTGCCGGATAAGCGGTCTTAGCTAGCTGCCGGTCAGTTTTTCAGCCAGCATATGAATGAACAAGCCAACATCGGTCACAACGCCAATAGTCTGCAAAGAGCCGCGGTCTTTGAGTTTCGTGATAACCGCCGGATTAATATCAACGCAGATTGTCAAAACCCGGGATGGTATCATATTTCCAACCGCGATTGAATGCAGCATGGATGACAGCATAATAACAATATCAATATTTTTGAGAAGCCGGAAATGGTCATCCTGTGCTTCGTTCATATCGGTGATAGTTTCAGGCAGCGGTCCGTCATCACGTAGAGACCCGGCCAGCGAATAAGGAATGTCTGCTTTGACAATTGCGTACATGATACCAGAATTTAATGTTCCTTCTTTAATCAAATTAGCAATTGAACCGGCCCGCCTGACTTCGTTAATAGCTCTCAAATGATTGCGGTGTCCCATCTCAACCGGTTTACCCGTGGAAAGGTCAATCCCCAGCGAGGTGCCGTAGAGGGCCGCCTCTATATCATGAACGGCTATGGCATTGCCCCCCAAGAGAAGCTGAACATATCCGTTTTCTATAAGTTTGATAAGTCCGTTTGAGCCGCCGGTATGAACCAGAACGGGACCCGAGACAACAGCCACTCTTTTGGATTTATCTCCAATTATTTCAGCCACACGGTCAACCACCAGCCGGACTTTTCGCTCAGTAGAAATTTCGCCGGTCATGAAAGCAAAGTCCGCCCGGTCCCGCTCGGCAAATTCCGGCACAACTTTGATACCGCCAAGCCCGACTACTACCCGCTCACCTTTTTTCAGATCGCGGAATTTTTTAACTGAAGCTTTGCGGCCCTCGACCACTACCGCACAATCCATTCTTAGATTTTCAACTGTGCTCCAGCCGCCATTCAGACGAACAAAAGTTTCATGGTTGGTTGAGCTGTAAAAATCAGGCGGTACCACACCATCGGCAGGGGCGGGTTTTAACGAAACTTCGTTTTCCTGATCTATCACACAGCCCAGCGAACTCAGCTTGAGCAGGATTTTGTTCATCGACTCACCGTCGCCGGCCATGATTTTGAGATTGGCCTTTGACGGCTCCTGATTGGTTTTGCCTATCTCAAAATTGAGGATTTGAAATTCGCCACCGTCGGAGATAATCACATCAAATATCTGGCGCATCAGGCCGGAGTCTATCAGGTGCCCTTCGGAAGTCACGACTTTTTCAAAAGCAGCCATAAGAGTTATATCGGTTTATTGGCAGAAAATTTGGTGGAATTGGCTGATAACTGATATATTATGGTAGAGATGGCATTTAGTAACGATAAATCGGCAACAGAGAGAGCGATCCTGGTAGGCCTGGCGGCCAATTCCCGGCTTAAGCCTGATGTTAACGATTCGCTGGATGAGCTGCGGCTCTTGGCGATTTCATCGGCCTGCAAAGTAATTGGCAGACGGATTCAGGTCAAAAACCGCCCGGACCCGGCTTTTTATATCGGCAAGGGTTTAGTGCTTGAGTTAAAAGAAAAACTGGAAGAACTTGGTGGCAACTGCCTTATTTTTGACGACCAGCTCACCCCGGCGCAGCAGCGCAATCTTGAAAATAAAATTGATGCCAAAGTTTTAGACCGCCCGGTTCTTATTCTCGACCTGTTTGCATCGCGCGCCAGAACCGCTGCCTCTCGTTTGCAGGTAGAACTGGCGCAGTTAGAATATACTTTGCCCCGGCTAACCGGTGCCTGGGTACACTTTTCCAGGCAGTATGGAGGTGTCGGCGCCAAAGGTCCCGGCGAAACTCAGCTTGAGACTGACCGGCGGCAGGTCAGAATAAAAATTGCTCATCTTAAATCAAAATTGGCCAAGCTTGATGTCCAGCGCTCTACCCAGAGAAAAAAGAGACAAGGTCTCTTCAAAGTTGCGCTGGTCGGTTACACCAATGCCGGCAAGTCTACTTTATTTAATCTTTTGACCAAAGCTAAAGTTCAAACAGCCAATATGCTGTTTACCACTCTTGATTCAACCACCCGGGTGATGTCTTCGGGCTATCCCTGTCAAATTGTCTTTTCTGATACTGTGGGCTTTATCAAAAAATTACCTCATCAACTGGTTGAGTCATTTAAATCTACCCTTGAGGAAGTCAACAATGCTGATCTCCTCTTGCATGTGACCGACTGCTCCGATCCGAAGCTCGAAGAGAGAGTTGCCCAGACTAGAGAAGTTCTGCAGGAGATTGGGGCCGGAAATATCACCTGCTTCATGATCTATAATAAACACGATGCAAATCTGGAATTTATTGCGCCCTTAAATGATTCTTCACCGGGTTTTTTGATTTCAGCCCTTAACAAAACCGGTCTGCCGGCGATGCAGGCAGAGCTGGTAGCTTTGGCCGAAAAACGGCTTGTCCGCCCCAAAAAGCACTAATCAATAGGCCTTAGCTGCCGATATCTTAAGGTGGAGAAGTATCTGTGGAAAAACCTATATTAATAGTCGATGATAACCCCAATATGGCATCTTTGTTATCAGAGATGCTGGAAGTGTTTGATTATAAGTCGGTTCAGGCTGGAGACGGCAAGGAGGCACTTTCCAAATTAGGCAAACAAACCTTTGCCATGGTAATTACAGATTTGCGGATGCCCAATATGAACGGGCTGGAGCTGTTAAAGAATATCAAAGGGAAGCATCCGAAGATGCCGGTAGTGATTATTTCAGGTTATTCCGCAAGCGAGTTTGAGTCCGATCCCGACTGCCCCAAACCGGATGGTTTTCTTAGTAAGCCATTTCTGATGACTGACATCGAGCTTTTGCTCGAGAAGTTACTATAAATTTTACGCTTACTTCTTTTTTACTTTATCCTCAGACAAGACGCTGAATAATTCGTTGAACTTAAATTCCTTCGGCTCACGTGAAAATGGTCCCAGCTCAAATTTACCACTCGGACCTTTTATAATTCTGCGAAAATAAACTGACTCGTCTTTACCATCACCTTTTAGACGCACTCGCATAATTACCGAGGCTGCAAAATCTTCACCGACCTTTTTTGTTACGACCGTACCGCTGATATAGTGGCCGTCATCTTTTTTAATAAATGAATATTCAACATTGAACTCCGGGATGTTAAAATCATAAAGCCAGTGTTCAAAAAAATCACTTAGTGACCCGCCGTAATGTTTTTCGGCCAGTTTGATTATGTCTGTGTTTGTGAATGTTGAATTGTTGCAGACCACCGACAGCTCTCTTAAGAATCGCATGAATTTGGTTGCGGTACGTTTTTCGGTGTCAAACATCAGCATGCGCAGCATATGCATCAACCAGACGCCTTTGTTACTGCTGAGTGTTCTGTTCAGTCTGCTACCTGTTGCCAGCGGCTTGTCCCAGCCTCTGGTGATAGCGTTCAGAAGAGTGTCGCGTCTGTTAAACAGGTTGGAATAGTAGGAGCGGGCATCGCGATTGTGCTCAACAAACAAGAGTGACAGGTATTTTGGTAAAGCTCTGCCAACCCACGACTCCCGGTCGGACATTGGCCTGAGCCCGCCGCCAAACCATTGCTCAGCCACACCATTACCTGCAATCAAATCTATGCCGCCAAAGGCTTCCTTATCAGAAGTACAGACTACCTGCGGGGCAAAAATTAGTCCCGGCATACCGCGCCCATCTTCGGGTGATACAAAAATTTCAAAAGTCGCATGAGGTGAGCCGAATTTTGAGGCCATATAATTAAAGGCGTCTACTACCGCACCCTGGTGAGTATGGTCAGGGATAAAGCAGAGGAAATTTCGTTTGTTAATATATCCCAGCCTGAGAAGATTCAGTTGAATGCCGATATCCGAATTGTACCTGACCGTATCTGTTCCCGAAACATAACCCTGAACATAAAAGGCGTTATAGAGGTGGTCGGGAATAGCCTTAAACGAATCTGTTTTCCTCCCTGAACTGAATGTGGCCATTTTCCCGGGCATGTAATAGTTTGAGCCGGACCGAACTTCAAATTCAAACGATACTGTTGAGGCAGCCGGGTTGTCTACATATGGCAGGACGTTGTCAAAATTCTTGCCGCGGTACCATAGTGTAAAATCCAGAGTGTCTCCTTTGTATTTATATTCAGGCAGGATTACGCCTATAAATTGAAAATCTCTTCTTCGATAATAATCTACTTTGGCGCCGTCAAAATAGATTGAATCTTCTCTGAGATAACGGTGCAAAAACAGAGAAACATACTTCAGGCTGTCGCGATTGATAACAATTGAAATAGAGCTTTCGGCAGCATCAAGCCTGGTGCCGTCGGAGCCGCCCATCTTAATTTTGCCGTGTCGCTTGAGACTGGTAGTGGCGTAATTTAGTTTTGAAATGTCGGCATTGTCATAAACGGCAGTTTCCTGCCGCTGCAAAACTGCTGCAGGGGTAACGGTAAAATCGCCGCCTTCAAATTCATAAGACAGATGAAACTCTTCGGGCTGATTAGGGTCAAAAGCCAGTACATAACGGTTAAAATCAATCCAGAAAAAACCATCATCGGCCCGTTCATAGCATGAACGAAGAAGTTGAAAATAGTTGTCGTAATAATGCTGGATGACCGGACGGAAAAAAACCTCCCCCTGTCCCCGCTTGGCGATGTTATATATTTTCCAGGAGAGCTTTGTCCGCTCGGCTTTAAATTGTTCTTTTAGTTTCGCATCCAGATTGTCGCCAAAGCGAATAAAGCAGTATTCAAAACTTTCATTTACAACGCTGTCTTTGGCAACGGACCTCAAACTGTTTCGTTCTACATCAGACGGTATAGAAACATAGGCCCGGCCCTGTCCTGAAAAAATGGCAGTGGTAGGTCGGTCGTTCACATATCTCAGCAGATAAAATGTGCCCTTTTCAAAAGTGAAAGTGGCCAGATCTTTCTGGTATACAAAGTTCTCAACTTCAATCACTTCGCAGGCAGTATTTAAGAGGTCAACGTTAAGCTTTTTATAGTTAGCTTTAAATTTCTTAAATTCGTCAGAATCGGCGAAAGTGCTGGCGGAAAGAGCGAGCAGAACTGATATGGCAATACAAATGATTCTTGTCATTATTTCTCCTAAAATATTCAGACGTTCTTTATACGACGTTTTATGGCCGCCTTTATCAAATAAGTTATTGATTTATAAGCCCTCTAAGTAAAGTTATAAATTCTCTAAACTTCTGCTCTATTTCAATTTCTGCAGCCACATAATTATACGAATCGTGACCGCTCCAGATCTCGCTTAAGGCTCTATCTATCTTGAGTGCTTCTTCTATGCTATCTGTGCGAATGTCATCCTGAGCGTAAAAATTTTCTCCGAGGCTGGCTGCTGTTCCCAGATGCATAACTGCTGTATATCTACGATATTCACACTCAAAGGTTGTACCAATCAAATTAATTGATTCAGGGTGAAAGGCAAAAGCATCAAGAGTCCCCCGGTCTGTAATAAACGGCCTTTCTCCCAGCTCGCCTTCACGTTTAGTTTGTGCGTCATAAATACGCCGGTGAAACTTTTCGGGATTATCTCTGCCGCTGCTGTTTTCTCCCAGGAGCTTTCTGGCCAACTCTTCGAAAAAAGTGAATTGACCAAACTCAGGCATTGGTTTGAGCCGTTCAATAAATTCTGTTTTGGCAGAGGCCGGAGCGCCCGTTATGACAATTCGAGGAATATTCATATTATTTAGCCCTAAAGCATATCGCTATATGTCCCCCGGGTCAAGACGACTCAAAATGATACGTGACTTAGCCGCTCTGTTTGCTATATTTGTTATGCAAACTTTGAATTCTTAAAAAGGGAGATTTTCTTTGGCCTTAGATATACCAAATATACAGAGCTATCTAAGAGAGCGTAATCTTGATGGCTGGCTTTTGGCGGATTTCCACGGCTATAACAGAATCGCTATGGATTTCTTAAACGTTACCGGTTTTGTAACCCGCCGGATGTTTTATTTTATTCCTGCGGCCGGCGAGCCCATCTGTTTGGTTAATCCGATCGAAGAAAACTTATATAAACATCTGCCGGGGGAGATCCGGCCTTGTTTTGGTTACAAGAAAGTCGAAGCTGCCCTTGCAGAAATTTTGCAGGGTAAAAAAAGAATCGCCATGGAATATTCACCATCGGGCAGGCTGCCCTATATCGGTCTGGTCGACGCCGGCACCATCGAACTGGTAGCTCAGCATGTTAAAGAAATAGTCACTTCGGCAGATTTAATCGCTAATTTCGAAGCCCGCCTGACGGATGAACAGGTAACACTTCACAGGCGGGCGGTCAAACATGTTCTTGCAATAAAAGACGAAGCCTTTGAATACGTGGCAGATTCCCTAAAAAGCGGCAGCGCCATTACGGAATACGACGTGGTCCAGTATGTCTTAAGAAAGTTTGCAGAAAACAATATGGAGACAGACCATGCTCCCATATGCGGTGTCGATGGCAACGCCGGCAATCCGCATTATGAATCTGTCAAAGGGCAATCATCTGAGATCAAAAAGGGACAGTTACTTTTATTAGATTTATGGGGGAAATTAAAACAGCCGAAAGCAGTCTTTGCTGATATTACCTGGATGGCTTTTTGCGGTCAAAAAGAAGAGATTCCTCAAAGGCTCAGCGATATCTTTTCAACTGTTGCCAGAGCAAGAGATGCTGCAGTTGAATATCTTCACTCAAATTTTGGCAAAAAACCGCTTTACGGCGCCGATGCCGATGACGCTTGCAGGAACATCATCAATCAAACCGAATATGCGAAAAACTTCACACATCGCACCGGCCATTCCATCGGCACTAGCGTACACGGAGTTGGTCCAAATATCGATAACCTCGAAACCGAAGACAGCAGAATCCTGCAGAGCGGGCATCTATTTTCAATCGAGCCTGGGATTTATCTGGAAGATTGTGGTTTTCGCTCTGAAATTGACCTGCTTATGACCGAAAACGGACCCGAAGTTACCACCTTGCCGCTTCAGACAGAAATCACTCCCTTACTTTAGGACTCCGAATAGCCGCTCAATTATAGTCCCCGGCTCAAATTCCAGAGAATTTTCTGCGGTAATGTCTTCAGGGCGTTAAAGCTATTATCTAAATATTTTTGCCATTTTTCAGAGTATTCATAAAACAGCCCATTGCCGGTAATCTCGAACATCACTTTCAGCTGCTCAATATGCATTTTGTGGTATGGTATTGTAGCCGGATTTCTGATGCCGTCCCCGATATGATAAAGTGACCAGTAACCGTTATCAAATGAGGGAAGTAGCTGCGCCAGAGATTTTAGGCCGTCGTGCCATAACTCTTTGGCCTGCGGGTTATCAGTTAATCTTACCAGATCAAGCAGACCCCAGAGAGCGTAGATAAAGCCGTTTAAGACCTGATAATTTTTCTCAGCCGGGTATTCTTCATAGAAAACAATATCACCCATTTGCCTTCGCACCCCATTATTTGAGACATCGACAAAGAATGGCTTCAGGGCTTTGGTTGCCGAATCAGTATATTTGGACTCTTTGCTGACCAAATGAGCCCGGACCAAAACAGAAATCCCTTTTCCCTGAGTTATGGCCGATAAGAAACCGGCCTCAAGCTCAAATTTCTGCATAGCAAATTGGTTTTGCCAGCCGCCATCGGCTTTTTGAAACTCACAAAGCCAGTCAGCTATCCTGATAAGATTATCACGGCTTCTCTCGGTTTTGGTTTGACGATAGATTTCGCAATTGCCCAAAGCATATAGTGAAATCAAGACCGGGTGAACGGCAAATTTCCCTTTAGAGCTATATAGCGGGATCTGATTTTCGTTAAAAGAGCCGGAAAATTCAGCCCGGCCGGACATATCAAGGTAATAAGCCAGCAGGTCATCGGCCTGATAATTGGCTTTTGCCTCAGAGTGGTAATAGTTTTTCGACTTGAGGCCGAAATACTCAAAAAAATTGGCAGCTTTTTCACTTATTAATGACATCTTCATTGACAATAACAATATAGGGCATTCAGTTTGATTCGTTAAACCTTTTTGAAAATTGCCTGAATACCTCTCGAAGATAGCAATAAAAACGTATATTGCCTTGACGAAAGCCTGCCTATTTGTATATTGGGTGGCTTGTAAGAAAGGTATTATTGATGAAACGAACATTTCAACCATCGAACCGTAAAAAACTGAACGACCACGGTTTTAGAAAAAGAATGGCGACCAAAGGCGGACGTAATGTCCTGGCTCGTAGACGCGCTAAAAAAAGGAAAAGATTGACCGTAAAAGTTGCCAGTAACAAATAGACTTACCAGAAACGAAAGCCTGAAAAGCCGCCTTGAAATATCACGGCTTTTGAAAGGCGGGCAGCGCTATTCGGGTCGCTATTGTACTGTTGTATGGGAAAATTCACTCTCTTTCAAATGTGCGGTGTTGTTATCAGGGAAGATAAAGACTGCCGCATTTCGCAATCGCCTCAAACGTCTTTTCCGCGAGGCCGTCAGGTTAAACAGAAATCTTTTAAGCCGTCCCGTCAAAGTTGCCATACTGCTTCGCAAAATTGAAAATGAACTTTCTTTCCAGAACATCAGCCAGGAAATCGTTCTCGCCTTCCGAAAAATTTCCGAGCAGCAATAACCAACTATCTTTGCTGGCCTACCCGCTTGTTTTCCTGATTCGTATTTATCAGATTTTAATTTCACCACTTATAGGCAGCAACTGTCGCTTTCATCCTTCCTGCTCAAATTATGCCATCGAATCATTTTCCCAGTACGGAGTGATGAAAGGAATTTTGATGACGCTCAAAAGATTAAGCAAATGCCACCCCTGGCATCCGGGCGGATACGATCCGGTCAACTGACAAGGCGGACTAATTAAAGGAATATACTTGGATAAGAAAACTCTCCCCATCATAATAGTTTTGGCGCTGCTGATAATCTTTTACTATCCTCTGCTTGAGATGCTGGGGCTGTATGAACCGCTACCGCCAGAGAAAAAAACTGCCGACACCACTTCGCAGGCTGAATCAGAACTCAGACAGGCCGATGACAGTAAGCCTCAAATTTTATCCGACCAGTCACCTCAGGCCTATCAACCTTATGATCCTTTCAAGGCTGATACCGCCAGCGTTGCAGCCGAGGCACAAAGTATTGATACTGTCAAAATAATCACCAATAAATACGAAGTAAGTCTCAGTTCTTATGGCGGGGGACTTGTTACTCTCTTATTAAAAGAATACAGTTACGGCGGTAACGGACAAATTGATATGCTGAGTTTGTCCAAGAACGCCACGCCAGATTTTACGTTCGCAGCAGAGACTTTTTCTGCTTCAAAAGTTCATTATAGCAGCAGCAAACCGGCGGGAACTTACTACGCCGAATCCGAGCCAATGGTGGTGACCTACCGCTACAACTACGGCAATGGCGGTGAGCTGATTAAGCACTACAAATTTTATCCGGACAAATACCACTTTGAGCTGGTTATAGAACTTCGCAACCGAGACCAGTTCGGGTTTGAGCGTCAGTACCAGATTGTCTGGAACACCCCTCCGGGAGTAACCGAACCTCAGGTCGAACAGGACTATCAGGAGATGGCGGCGGTTGCCATGTTGGGTGACTCGAGGGTAATGCTCGACGACTACGAAGATGACAGACTTAACCAGACTCTTGACGGCGTTACGCACTGGGCCGGTCTGCGCTCAAAATATTTTGCATCAATTATTATCCCGCGCAATAAACCCGCCGACAGAGTTTTTGCACGTGGTCAGATTGGCACAATAATGACCAATGATGGCCCTGTCGAAGGACGTGAGATTATTGCCGGACTTAATCTGCCAATCGAATATGTCCCCTCGTTTGCTGACAGCTTTACAATCTTTGTCGGACCAATGGATTACAACCTGCTGACGGTTTACGATGTCGGGCTTGAAGATATTCTGGGTATTGGCACCACCCCTTATGTCGGCTGGCTGATAAAGCCGTTTGCAATTGCTATTGTCTGGATTTTACCGCGAATGTATAACATCATCCCCAACTACGGCATTGTGATTATCCTGTTCGCGCTGCTGGTTAAGATTATTACTCTGCCGCTGTCACTAAAATCTTTTAAGTCGATGCAGGCCATGAAAGATATCCAGCCTAAACTCGAGGAGCTCAAAAAAAGACATAAAAAAGATCCGTCAGCCTTAAATAAAGAAATGATGAAGCTTTATAAAAAGCACGGAGTAAATCCTATTTCCGGCTGCCTGCCGATGCTGCCGCAGATGCCGCTGTTCTTTGCACTATTTTCTGTTTTTCGTTCAACCATACTTCTTCGTGAAGCGCCTTTTTTCTGGTTCATCGATGACCTCTCGCGCGGCGCCTCCGGCCTGACTGACCCCTATATCTTGCTGGTCTTAGTTATGATAGGCGCTCAGTTTGTGTCGCAGAAAATTACGATGGCTTCAACTCAGCAGAACAAAATGATAATGTATATTATGCCGCTCTTTATGGGTTTTATATTTTACAGCTTTGCAGCCGGGCTGGTTTTGTACTGGACAAGTTTTTCAGTATTCTCTTTGCTTGACTACGTTTTCTTTAAGCGGCCTAAAGCAAATAAAGTAGAAACGTCCTGAGCAAATCGACAGATGACAAGCGCAAGTCAAAAATCTTCGACAAATGAGGATACAATTGTCGCTATTATCACGCCTCCGGGTGAAGGCGGCATTGCTGCTATTCGCCTAGCCGGGAGACGAAGTCTCACTATTTTAACAGAGCACTTCCGGCCTGCCGTGAAAGATGATTCAGACTTCAAACCATTTCTGATGCGCTACGGCTTTTTTGTCGATGACAAGCTTGAAAAAATAGATGAAATCCTGGCAGTCTTCATGCCCAAAGAAAGATCGTATACTGGCCTGGAACAAATAGAGATATTCAGCCATGGTGGCTCGCTGGTCGTCAAAAAGATTCAGGAAATTCTGCTAAAGTCCGGAGCCAGAGCAGCCGAACCGGGAGAGTTTACAAAACTTGCCTTTCTATCGGGGCGGATAGACTTAAGTAAAGCCGAAGCTGTGGCAGAAATTATCGAAGCCAACACCCAAAGATCATATGATGTTGCCAGAGAGCACTTAATCGGAAATTATTCCAAGCATATCGAAAAACTTCGTACGGAGCTAATCGAAATATTGGCCGAGGTCGAAGCTTCTATTGATTTTCCTGAAGAAGAGATTGACCCCCAGGAAACCAGTCAACTTGTTAATCGGCTAAGCAGTCTGGCGAAGTCGATAAAAGAGCTGGCGGATTCCTATTCAGGCGGCAGGATAATCAACGAAGGTTTCAAAATTGCTATCGCCGGCCGCCCGAATGCAGGCAAGTCATCACTTTTTAACCTGCTCTTAAAACAGGAGCGCGCTCTGGTAACTCCGACCCCGGGCACTACCAGAGATTACCTGTCGGAATGGATTGAACTGGGAGGACAGGCCGTCAACATTATAGACACAGCCGGTCTCAGAAGCGGTGGCGGTGTTATAGAAAAAGCCGGCCAGAGCTCAGCTAAGAAAATTATGGACCAGGCTGATTTGATTATCTGGATGGCTGACCTTTCTCAGAAAAAGTGGGTAGATTTTCTGTCTGAAGACTTAAGCGAAGATTTAAATAGAAATTCAATTATCTTGGGCAATAAGATTGACAAAGTTTCGCTCGATGAGAAAACTAAAAAATTAATATCAAATCATAATGTTCTGCCTCTGTCATGTCTTACCAGTCAGGGAGTTGACAGCTTCAAGAGCGTTTTAGTCAACAGGATAGCTGAATCGATGCCTGACCTGACTTCCGGCTTAGTCGTAACTTCAGCGCGTCATATGCAGAAGCTGAATTCAGCTCTTGACGAAATAGCTCAGGCAAAATCCAAATTAGCCGAAAATCAGTCGCCGGAGTTAACCGCTTTGGATCTCAGGCAGGCGGCCAATGAACTGGCCGAGATTACCGGCCGCATATATAATGAGGATATTCTGGGGCAGATTTTTTCAAAATTCTGCATTGGTAAATAACGTCTGACTACTAAA